>CAZTJX010000001.1:0-17394 GCA_964613755.1 uncultured Demequinaceae bacterium
AGATCGTCAAGCAGGTTCTTGCTGGTGAGACGGTCGAGAAGAAGCAGTATGTTGAAGACGATGTCTTTGACCAGGAAGCGGCTATCGCGGCGCTTCCCGACCGCAAGTACTAGAAGGCAGTAAAGGCGACCGTACGCTAGGTCGCACGCCGGCGGGGCGAGTATCTCGCCCCGCCGGCTCTCTCCCCCCACCAGGCGGTGCGGATCGCCTCAAAGTAGAAGAGAATCTGATCGTGGTCGACAACAGCGTGGTCGTCGAAATGAGGAACATCTCCATCGAGTTCCCGGGAGTGAAGGCCCTTGACGATGTGGACCTCACTCTGCGTGCTGGCGAGATCCATTCCCTTCTGGGGGAGAACGGAGCCGGGAAGTCGACCCTCATCAAGGCGCTGACCGGCGTCTACGCCATCGACTCGGGAACCATCAAGGTCGCGGGAGCCCGGAGAACGTTCCACGGAACGGCCGACGCGCAGGAGGCGGGTGTCGCCCCGGTGTACCAGGAGGTCAACCTCCTTCCCAATCTCTCTGTCGGTGAGAACGTCATGCTGGGCCACGAGATCCGCGGCAGGTTCGGCATCGACTGGAAGGCCACGCACGCGAAGGCCCGCACCTACCTCAAGGAGCTCGGCCTCGACATCGACCCGCAGTCGCTCCTCGCGAGCCACTCGATCGCGGTGCAGCAGCTCGTCGCCATCAGCCGGGCGGTCGTCATCGACTGCCGGCTCCTCGTGCTCGACGAGCCGACCTCAAGCCTCGACCGTTCCGAGGTTGAGCAACTCTTCGCCGTGATGCGCCGCCTTCGCGAGCGCGACGTCGCCATTCTCTTCGTGTCGCACTTCCTCGACCAGGTGTACGAGATCTCGGACACCATGACGATCCTGCGCAATGGCAAGCTCGAGGGGCAGTACCCCGTCACGGCGCTCAAGAAGAAGCAGCTGATCGAGAAGATGCTCGGGCGCGAGCTCGCGACACTCGACTCCCTCAGTCGCGCGGCGGCGCGCACGATCGATAGGAGCGGGGAGCCGATCCTCAAGGCGAAGGAGCTCGGGCGCAAGGGCGCCATCGAGCCCATGGACATGGATGTCTTCGACGGCGAGGTCCTCGGTGTTGCGGGGCTCCTCGGCTCGGGGCGAACGGAGCTTGCCCGCGTGCTCTACGGCGCCGACCACGCCGATCATGGCTCGATGGAGGTGCGCGGCAAGCACGTTCGCTTCGCGACTCCGCGCCAGGCCGTCGACCAGCGGATCGCGTTCTCGTCGGAGGACCGGCGAGCAGAGGGGGTGATTCAGGACCTCACGGTCGCCGAGAATATCGTGCTGGGGGTGCAGGCGAAGCGCGGATGGGTGCGTCGCGTGGGCGCCGCCCAGCAGGAGCAATTGATCGGGAAGTACATGACGTCCCTCGGAATCGTTCCGAACAACCCGAGCGCCCTTCTCAGGACCCTCTCCGGCGGCAACCAGCAGAAGGTGCTCCTAGCCCGGTGGCTCGCGACGGAGCCGCAGCTCCTCATTCTGGACGAGCCGACTCGCGGAATCGACGTGGGCGCCAAGGCTGAGATTCAGCGCCTGGTCGCCGACCTGGCGGAAAGCGGCATCGGGGTAATCTTCATCTCGTCGGAGTTGGACGAGGTGATGCGCCTCGCACAGCGGGTCGTGGTTTTGAGGGATCGTCGGAAGATCGGCGAGATCAAGAACAGAGCCAAGACCGGGGTCGACGACATCGTCGCCATGATCGCCAAGGAGGGCGTCGCATGAGCACCTGGCTCAGAAACCTGATGATGAAGCGCGTCATGTGGCCCATCGGGGCGCTTTTCGCTCTCCTCGCGCTCAACACGGCTTGGCGCCCAAGTTTCCTGAAGATTGAGGTGCTGGACGGCAAGTTGTACGGCTCGCTCATGGACATCCTGCGCAACAGCGCGCCGCTCATGCTGGTGGCGCTCGCGATGTGTCTGATCATCGCGACCCGAGGGATCGACCTGTCGGTCGGCGCGCAGATGGCGATTTCCGGGGCGGTTGCGCTCACGATCATCAAGAACTCCGCGACTCCGGACAGCCTGGGCACCGTCCTCGGGGCCATCGCGATGGGTGTGTTCATCACGGTCCTCTTCGGCTTGTGGAACGGCTTCCTGGTGTCGGTGGTCGGCATCCAACCGATCATCGCCACGCTCGTGCTTCTGATCGCCGGGCGTGGGATCGCCTTGTGGATCACCGGCGGATTCATCACCACGATCAACAGTTCGCCGTACAAGACGATCGCCCAGGGATACATCGTCGGCTTTCCCATGCAGTTCCTCATCGCGCTCGCCGTCATCATCGTCGTCGCCCTGCTCGTGCGGAGGACCGCGCTTGGCGTTCTGACCGAGGCGATCGGCATCAACCCGTCGGCGAGCCGCCTCGCGGGCATCCGCTCGCGTGGAATCGTGTGGAGCCTCTATGGGCTCAGCGGCCTGCTCGCGGGACTCGCGGGAATCCTGTACAGCTCGAACATCATGGCGGCCGACGCCAATGCGGCGGGCGCCAACATCGAGCTCGACGCGATTCTTGCGGTGGTCCTCGGCGGCACATCGCTCGCGGGCGGCAAGTTCTCGCTCGGAGGAACAGTGGTGGGCGTGTACATCATCCAGACCCTGTTCGTGACGGTGACGTACCTCGGGGTTCCCTCGTCCTCGGTTCCCGTGTTCAAGGCGGTCGTGGTTATCCTCGTCGTCGTGTCACAGGCGCCGATGGTGCGCAAGTGGTTCAGGCATAGATTCGGCTCAAGGGGTGGCTCTGCCCCGATTTCGACTCCCAACGCGATGGCGAGGACCGCAGCATGAACGCGAAGGTGACGGCCCCCGTGGCGGCGCCCACGAAGGACGGCGGGTTTGACTGGAGGCGAGCGCTCTCCAATCGTGTCTCGTGGCTTCCGGTGGGAGCGTCCGCGCTCCTGCTCATCCTCCTGCTCGTCGGCGCGCAGATGCGCTTCGAGAGCTTCGTCAAGCCGGGCGTGCTGTCGTCGCTGTTCGTGGACAACGCCTACCTGATCGTCCTCGCGTGCGGGATGACGCTCGTCATCATCACGGGCGGGATTGACCTGTCGGTCGGCGCGGTGATGGGTTTCTCCACGGCGCTCGCGGCGGTCATGCTCAACGATGGGGTGTCCGCGGCGGTCATCATTCCGCTCGTGATTCTCGCCGGGTCGCTCTTCGGTCTCCTCATCGGCGTGCTCGTGCAGTACTTCGACGTCCAGCCATTCATAGCGTCGCTCGCGGGAATGTTCCTCGCCCGCGGCCTGTGCTACGTCCTGGTGCCGCGGAACCTGAGGATCGAGGACACGACCGTCCTGAGCCTTCAGAATCACAAGTTCAGGTTTGGAGACTGGTACTTCACCGGCACGGTCATCATCGCGGTCATGGTCGTGTTCGTCGTGGCGTGGCTCCTCGCCAAGACGCGCTTCGGCCGCACCGTCTACGCCATCGGCGGGAGCGAGCAGTCGGCGCTCCTCATGGGTCTTCCCGTGGCACGCTCGAAGGTGTTGGTTTACGTCATCAGCGGAACGTGCGCTGGGATCTCCGGCCTGCTTTTCGCCGCGTATACGGCCGCTGGCTACGCCCTTCACGGCGTCGGAACGGAGCTCGACACCATCGCTGCGGTCGTGATTGGCGGCACGCTCCTCACCGGAGGCAGTGGCTACATCTTCGGCTCGCTGCTCGGGGTTCTCGTCTACGGCGTGATCAAGCAAGTGATCAGTTTCGAGGGTGCGGAGCAGTACAAGTTCCGGATCTTCGTCGGCGTTCTGCTACTCGCCTTTGTTGTGGTCCAGCGGGCCATCGTCTCCAGGACCACCAGCAGACGCTAGACCAGCTGCCCGCTAGAATCGCTGGCGCACAGTGTCGAGCGAGGAACGTGAGGTCGGCCATGGATGGCGAACCGGTCGTTGAGGTGGCGAACGCCCATCTACGGTTCGCGGGCGATGTCGCGCTCGATGGCG
This sequence comes from uncultured Demequinaceae bacterium, assembly GCA_964613755.1. Lineage (GTDB taxonomy): Bacteria > Actinomycetota > Actinomycetes > Actinomycetales > Demequinaceae > JAFGBM01. Next base: position 3,969 of record CAZTJX010000001.1, read on the forward strand.
TCGACTTCCGTATGTTCGCGGGAGAGGTGCACTCGCTCATGGGGGAGAACGGCGCGGGGAAGTCGACGCTCATCAAGGCGATGACGGGCGCGCTACGGCTCGACTCCGGCGTCATGCGGCTGGACGGAAAGACGGTGTCGTTCTCGGATCCCGCCGCGGCGCTGCGCGCGGGCTTGAGCACGGTCTATCAGGAGATCGACCTCCTGCCAAACCTGTCCGTGGCGGAGAACATCATGCTCGGCAGGGAGCCGAGCCGCGCAGGGGGGATCGATTGGCCGCGCATGCGGTCCGCGGCGACCGAGGCGCTCGCGGTCATGGGCGTTGACATTGACCCCCGCTCGCCTCTCTCCCGCCACTCCTTGGCAACCCAGCAGCTCGTGGCGATCGCGCGCGCCATTTCTCGTGACGTGAAGGTCCTGATCCTCGACGAACCCACGTCGAGCCTCGACCAGGACGAGGTGAACGAACTCTTCCGCGTCATCCGCGAGCTCAAGGCCAGGGGAGTCGCAATCCTCTTCGTATCGCACTTCCTCGAGCAGGTGTACGAGATCGGTGATCGCATCACCGTGCTGCGCAATGGGAAGTTGATCGGGGAGTACAAGACCGCCGAGATGCTACGCATCGACCTCGTCCAGAAGATGCTGGGAAAGGAGGCGGCCGAACTCACTGTTCTGGAGTCGCGGGGGCCGACGCCTGCTGGCTCGACGGACAGAAAGGCGATTCTGACGGCGCGTGGCGTGGGGCGACGTGGCGCCACGAAGCCGACGGACCTCGACGTCCTGGAGGGAGAGCTGCTCGGCTTTGCGGGGCTCCTCGGCTCGGGTAGGTCTGAGCTTGCGAGGATTCTCACGGGGGTCGACCCCTTCGACGGGGGAGAGCTCATCCTTGATGGGGAGCGTCGGCGTTTCCACCAGCCGCGCCAGGCGCTCAAGGAGAGGATCGCCTACTCGACCGAGAGTCGAAAGACCGAAGGGATTGTCGGCGAACTCTCCGTCCGCGAGAACATTGTGCTCGCCCTCCAGGCCGATCTCGGATGGATTCGCCGCATTCCTAGGGAGCGGCAGGATGAGTTGAGCGCCAGTTGGATTGAGGCGCTCGACATTCGCCCAGCGGAACCCGAGCGGCGCGCGGGAGCGCTTTCGGGAGGCAATCAGCAGAAGGTCCTGCTCGCGCGCCTTCTCGCTCTCGCGCCCCGCGTCCTCGTCCTCGACGAGCCCACCCGGGGTATCGACATCGGCGCCAAGGTCGAAATCCAGCGTCTCATCGGCGACCTGGCGGCGAATGGAATGTCGGTGGTCTTCATCTCTGCGGAACTCGAGGAGGTCCTACGCGTAGGCCACCGCATCGTCGTGTTCAGGGATCGCGAGATCGTCGCGACGCTCGACCCCGATGCCGTCACACTCGAAATGCTCCTTGCGATCGTCGCGAAGGCGGACGGCGATGACTGAGACAGCGAAGCCCGAACACGCCGCGGCCAAGCCCAAACGTGCCACGGTGAAGTCCGCCGCGGTCAAGCCCGAAGGCGCCACGGCCAAGCCCGCGTCCGTGGAGGCAAAGCCCGAACGTGCCACGGCGAAGAGGGCCCGCTCGGCGAACATCTTCGACGTTGCGCGCCTCGCCGGCGTTTCGCACCAGACGGTCTCGCGGGTGATCAACGATGTCCCCAGGGTGCGACCCGCGACCCGGCTGCGCGTCGAGCAGGCGATCAGCCAGTTGAACTACGTCCCGTCGCCCGCGGCCCGTGCGCTCGTCACGAGGCGAACGCGGATGATAGGCCTGATCGCCCCGAGCAGCGCCGACTACGGCCCGTCGTCCATCGTCCTGCACTTCAGTGCCGCGGCACGGGATGCCCGCTACGGGGTCGTCACCGTGACGTCCGTGAACGCCGAGGCATCGACGATTCGCCCCTTTGTCGAGTCGCTGGTCGGACAGCGCGTCGAGGCGATCGTCCTGGTCGTTGCCGACGTGGCGGTTCTGGCTGCGGTGCGCGAGTTGGACCTGGGTGTGCCGGTCATCGCGGTGGCGGCGGGGCCGCGGCGGGGACCGCTGACCACGTCGATCGACCAGTATCGCGGTGCGCGAGCGGCGGTGCAGCATCTTGTGGAACTCGGACACACGCGCATCGCTCACCTCGCTGGTCCACCCTCGGCTCCCGATGCGATTGAGCGACTGCGCGGTTGGCGCGACGAGCTCGCCGCGGCCCAACTCGTCGCGCAGGACCCCGGTCGGGGCGACTGGTCGGCCGAGAGTGGCTTCCGCTTCGGGGAGCAGTTGGGCAACGCCACGGCCGTCTTCGCTGCGAACGATCAGATGGCCCTCGGTCTCATCTCCGCCCTTCATGGGCGGGGGCTGAGGGTGCCGGAGGACATCAGTGTCGTCGGCTTCGATGCGGCGCCCGACACGGCGTACTACCTTCCGCCGCTCACCACCGTCAGCCAGGACTTTGCCGCGCTTGGAGCACTCACGATGGAGCGCGTGCTCATCGCGATCGAGGAGCCGGACAACGTGGCGGAATCGACGCCGATTCCCACGAAGTTGATCGTTCGGGGATCCACGGCTTCGCCGCCTGCGGGCGCGTAGGGGGCTGGAAGGAGGGCGTCACGAGTGATGCTGGGCCGAACTGACATCGGTCGAACATGCCATCCTTTTCTCATGAGGCGAATGGTGTTTTGTGTGGCCCTCAGTTTCCTGCTCGCGGGGTGCGGTGCTACCGAGGACGACGGACCCATCCCCGTGTACGACGCCCGCGGGCGCTACTACCAGACGAACATTCTCACGGGGTCCGTTCAGATCTCCGACACCTGCGTCACGGTGCGCAGGGACGGGGACGACATCCTGTTTCTCTTCCCCTCCGACGAGGTGGCATGGGATCCCGAGACGGCAACGATGACCTATCTGGGGAAGCCCTACCAGGACGGGGATTCCATCATGTTGCCCGCCATCGTGTATTTCGGAAGGTACAGCGGGACCGTTCCCGAAGGGTGCCCGTTCCTCAAGCGCGTCTACGTGCTTGAGGACGGACTGCGGTAGTCCGTGCGGCGGAACGCTGCCCGGGTAGCGTGGAGGCATGCCGCGCGCCATCGGTGAGCCTGCTCGTCGCCCCGACCTCTCGGCACCCCCAGAGAAGAGCATGTCTTTCGTAGGTGCCGTCTCGCTCGGCATCGGCGCGATGATCGGTGCGGGCATATTCGCGCTCCTGGGCGAGGCGGGATCGATTGCCGGTAGCGCCGTGTGGATCTCCTTCGTGATCGGCGGGCTGGTCGCGCTGCTGTCGGGGTACTCGCTCGGCAAGCTCGGGGCTCGCTACCCCTCGGCGGGCGGGATTGTCGAGTACCTGGTGCATGGCTACGGTAACTCGCTGTTCGCCGGCGCGATCTCCGTGATGATGTACATCGCCGCACTCATCTCGCTCGCCCTGGTGGCAAAGGCGTTTGGTTCGTATGGCGCGGCCCTGGTCGGTGCGCCGAGGTGGGTGGCGCCCCTTCTCGCGGTTGCTGTGATGATCGTGTTCGTCGTGGTCAACCTGCGCGGGTCGGCGAGCGTCGGGCGCATCGAGACCTGGATCGTGCTCATCAAGTTCACGGTGCTCGTGACGCTCGCTATCGGAGGCCTCGTCGTCCTCAAACCCGGGCTGCTCTCCCCGAGCACCTATCCCAGCGCGGGCTCGATCATCGGCAGCGTGGCCGTGACGTTCTTCGCGTATGCAGGGTTTCGCGTCATCACCAACGCCGCCGAGGTCGTCGACGACCCGCAACGCACCATCCCTCGGGCGATTATTGCGGCGATCGTGCTCGTGATGATCCTCTACGTGGTGATCGCACTGGTGGTGTTCGGAACCCTGACTCCGGCCGAGGTCGCGGCGGCCAAGGACCACGCGCTCGCCGAGGCCGCGCGTCCGGTGTTCGGGTCGGCGGGGGTGATCGCGGTGTCGCTGACGGCGCTCGTTGCGACGGCGTCGGCGATCAACGCGGGCCTGTTCTCGGCGACCAATGTCTCGTATCAGATGGCGAAGGACGGCGAGTTCCCCGGCATCTTCACCCATCAGGTTCGGAGGAGCCGAGAAGGCCTCCTCGTGAGCGGATTCCTGGTCGCGGTGATGGCGGTCTCGCTTGATCTGGCGCAGGTCGCGATCCTGGGGGCGATCACCGTGCTGGTGGTGCAGGCGGCCGTGCACACCGGGCACCTTCGGGTGATCCGTGAGACCGGGGCGAGTCGGACGTTGGTGGTGCTGGCCGCGCTCACGGCCATCGCGATCGTGGGGACGACGCTCGTGGACTCCGTGCGTAACTCGCCGAGCACTCTGGTCATCTTTGGCGCGTTCGTCGCGTTGTCGTTCGGCGGGGAGTGGGCGCTGCGACGGTTCACGAGAAAGCGGCTGACGGCGACGGTCACGTAGGCTGCGGCGCGCTTAGCCTCCCCGCGCCTGGCTTTCCCTCGCGTCAAGAAGTGCGAGCAGTCTGGTAGTCGTGTTCCAGTTGCGGATGGTGAGCGATGCGTAGATGGGCTTGCCCACGATCTTGCTGAGATGGCTCTTGGAGGCCTCGGCGACGGAGTTGCGGAAGTAGACCACGCCGTCGCCGGGCCACACGGCGTCGACGCCGTCGCGCGCGGTGATCTGCCCCATCGCCTCGTCGGCCCCCACGCCCATCAGGAAGACGGTGTTGTCGCGGTAGGTCGTGGGGTCGCTGCCGAATCCCATCGGGACGCCTTCAACGATCCCGCGATACGCCGCGTGTTCGATCGCGAGTGCCCTGACCGCCGCGCCATCGGCCTCAAAACGCGTCGGTAGCAGGCGCTCGATCGCCTCGCCCAGCGCGTCGACGCCCAGATCCGATCGAAGGATGACGTTTCCGCTCTGGATGTACGTCTCGACGTCGGAGAAGCCCGCGTCCTCGAGGCAGGACTCGAGGTCGGCCATGGGAATCTTGTTCTTACCGCCGACGTTGATGCCGCGCAGCAGGACCGCGTAGGTGGTCATGGGAGACGAGTGTAGGTGGCGTGACCGGCGGGTCGCGCGTCTGTGGGGCGGTAGGGAACGATGGGGGGCGCGGGTACCGACTCTCGCGCACGGTCGTCACTTCGGCCCGGACCGGACATGTACGGGGTAAGAGCACACCGGAGGAGCCGCCATGACCGACCACGAACCGCGAGACCTTGATGCCCTGCTGAGCACATCGGCGCCGCCCACAAGCCCGGACGGGCCCGAGCGCGTCGCCGCGCTCGAGGCCATGGCTCGCGACGCGCGCCCGACCCGACGACGCGTGCGTCGTCCACTCGCGATCGGCGCGGGGGCCCTGGCGCTCGTTCTCGCCGGCGGCGCCGCCGCGGCCGCGGCCTTCGATTGGCCCGTGCCGTGGGCGGTGACAACCTACTCGTTCACCCTGCCCAGCGGCGCCACGTGCGAGACCGCCGTGGGCAATCTGCAGGGCCCGCCCGACGCGGTCGCGGCGGCCGAAGAGTTCCTGACGCGTGAGGACCTGCTCGACGTCATCGATCTGGATGCGGCGCTCGCCGACATCGAGGCCGGACCCCGCATCCACGTTCTCGCCGACGGCACGGAGGTCGACGCCGGCCCGGGAACCGAGTACTGGATGGGCGCCGACCTTGCGTACCTGCTCGCGTACGCGCGGGCCGTGGGGGATGCCTTGGGCGACTACCTCGTCGCGCAGGGCTACGACGACTCCGGAGTTGGCTTGGAGGGCGTCCTGAACTGCCCCGACCGGGAGCTCCCGGATTGGATGGATCTACCCGGTGAGTGACGTCGTCCCCGCGCTCGACGCGAACGCCGGAGCGCTGCTCACCTACCTTGAGCGGCGCGTCGGCGTCGACGACGCACCGGATGCGCTCGCCGAGGTGATGACGGTGGTGTGGCGCCGGGCGGCCGACCTGCCCGCGGATGCCACCGAGGCGCGCATGTGGATGTTCGGGATCGCCAAGGGTGTCGTCGCGAACGCGGCGCGAGGCAAGGTGCGTCGCGCGAAGCTAGCCGACCGGCTGCGCGCCGTGACCGCGTCGTCCGTCCCGGCGTCGTCCGCCGACCGCGGACTCGAGGTCCGCGACGCCATCGAGCGCCTGGACCCCGGACTCGCTGAGATGGTCCGCCTGGTCCACTGGGACGGGTTCAGCCTGGCGGAGGCGGCCGCGCTCGAGGGGATCCCCGCCTCGACGGCGCGCAGCCGCTACGCGCGCGCCAAGCGGGAACTCGCGACCGCCCTCGGGTTGCAGGCGGGGGACCGCGTCGCCGATCGGACGTGACTCTCGGTCGGCCTACCGGTTCGCTTGCCGTCGATCCGCGAAGGAGTCCATCACCAGTCGCCCCACGCGCAGGCACGTCTCCTCGCGCCAGTCGCCCATGCGGGCGGCCGTCTCCGCCGGGAGTCCACGCTCGCCGCGAGGCGCATCCTCGACGCTGAACATCGCGAAGCCCACCGCGAGCGCCGTCATCGACTGGAGCAGTTCCACCGCGTCCTCGAGCTCGAAGCCGATCGAAACGAGGTAGGTGAGGCCGTCCTCCATGCCGTTCTCCAACCGCCACCCGGCGAGGCTCATAAGGTTCGGATGGGCGATGAGGAGGCGGCGGTACTCCGCGAACACCTCCTCGAGGAACGGGCGCCAATCGCCGTAGGGATCGGCGGCCACGTTCATCTCGGTACGCGCGCGTGCGATGACGCCGTCGAGGAGAGCCTGCTTGCCCGCGACGTGGTGGTAGAGCGAGGCGGCCTCGACGCCGAGGTCGGAGGCAAGCCGACGCATGGAGAGGGCATCGAGTCCGTCGGCGTCAAGGATCTGGAGCGCGCGCTCGAAGATGGTATCGCGCGTCAGGGGCGTCGCACGCCTACGCTGTTTCGCCATCGTTCCTCCTTCAGAACTTGACCCTAACACCGTTAGGTGGCACACTCGGGTATCGACAACCTAACGGCGTTAGGTGACCTGGCGCCCACCTCAGGAGGCACGATCGTGCGCATCGCTCTCGGTATCTTCATCATCTTTCACGCGCTCGTCCACGCGATGTACGTGGGCCAGGCGTTGCGATGGTTCGAGCTGAGGCCGGGGATGCCCTGGCCGGACGGCTCGGCGGTCCTGGGATCCCTGTCCGACGGTGCCGTGCGTGCCTTCGCCGCGATCTCCATTGGCGCGTGCTCGATCGCGATGATCGCGGGTGCCGCAGGGTACCTCGCGGGCGCGGAGTGGGGCACGTGGACCGTGGTCGGCAGCGCGACCCTGGTCTCCGTCGCCCACGCCCTGCTGTGGAGCGGGAAGTGGAGCCAATTCGGCGACCACGGCGGGTACGGGGTCGCGATCAACGTCGCGCTCGTGGCCGTACTGCTCGCGACGCGCTAGCGATCTGGCGCGGGGTCGCCCCGGCGCCCCTACCGCGTCGCCCCTACCGCGTCTGGCCCCGCGTCTTCGCGAGAGGGATGACCAACAGGATGAAGATCACGGTGTTGCCTGCCGCGTTCACCCAGACCCCGTGCGCGATGGAGTACCCGGTGTCCAGCGGGAACCACACAAGCAGGCTGAGCGCGACGGCGTTCCACGCCCACCGAAGCCCCTGCGCGATCCCGTTGCGAATGAGTGCGAACACCGCGATCGCCCAGCCCGCCATGGTGGCGCCGAGCACGGCGAACAGCCACGCACGGTAGTCCGCCGCTGGACCGCTAACGCTCGCATCCCCCCAGAACGTGGGGTCGATCCTGTCGTTGAGCAACCCCATCGCGGAGGTTCCGCCCAGCACCACCATCACCACCCCCATGGTGACGAGGAGTCCCGCAATGATCAGCATCCATCGAATCCATAGTGTCCCTGCGCGCACGGCTTTCCACCTTCCTCGTCAAGCGGGCCCCGGGCCTATCCCAGCGCCCCGTATCCCCTAGATCGACCGCTCCCTGACTACTTTCGCGACATCCACGCGACGGATCGCGCGCCCCGCCGGCCACTGGCTCAGCCCGGCCGCCCCGAGCACGCCCACGGCCGCGCCCACAAGTACCCACCATGGCAGGACGAGCGGGAACTGGAAGATGTCGTTCGAGAAGGTCGCGAGGAACTCCTTGGCCGCCCAGATACCCAGCAGGAGCCCGAAGGGCAATCCGAGCGTCGTCGCCACGAGGCTTTCCGTCGCGATGGTGCGCGAGACCTTCCTGAGCGGAACCCCGGCGGCCCGGAGCGTCGCGAGCTCGTTCGTCCGCTCCACGACGTTCACGGCCATCGTCACGTAGATCACCGCCAGCGCGAGCACCGCGCCAAGCGCAATCATGACCGCGCCGAACACCCAGAACAGACCGAGGTACTGATTGAGCGTCTCGGCGAAGGCCTTGGTGTCGTTGTAGGCGACGACGCCGGGCAGGTTGGTGACGGTGGTGCGCATGAGGTCGCGGTCCACGCCCTTGTCGAAGCCCATGACGTACGACGCCACCCCCGAGTCGGGCAGGACGGTCGAGGCGAAGGCGTTGGTGGAGTAGATCGTGGTGCCGAGCGGCTCGCTCAGCAGTCCCGCGAGTACGACGTCCACGGTGCCCCGGGTGGTGGAGAGCGTGATCGTGTCGCCCACCTTGACGTGGAGCGCGTCGGCGATTCCGACGCCCGCGAGGACGCCCGTGTCCGGCAGGGAGATGAACGTCCCATCGGTGGAGTGGAAGCCGTGGAGCTCGGTCCCGGGCGTAAACCCGCGCAGGCTCGTCACGTATGAGTGTCCGTCGCTGAGCGCGGTCACCTCACCGACAAGGTTCGGCTCCACGATCGAGACGTCGGGCAGCGCGGCGAGCGTCGCCTGGGCGTCGGTAGCCACGGAGTTGTCAACCGTGACGATCGCGTCCTCCTTGTTGACCTGGTCGAAGTGCAGGTGGAGGGCCTCGATCATGCTCGTCAACATCCCGACCGTGGCGAGCACCAAGACGAGCGAGAGCACGGAGCCGAGCATCGTCGCGAGGGTCCGGCGGCGGCTGCGCCCAACGTCCCTCAGGGCCATGCGCGTGGTCGCGGGTAGGCGCGTCCAGCGGGCGACGAGGCGGCTCCAGGGGCCCGGAGCCGTGGCGGGGGCGACGGAACGCATCGCCTCTGCTGGCGCGGTCTTGGATGCGCGGAGAGAAGGGGCCCATGCCCCCAGGAGGCCGACGATCACCCCGAAGGCGAGTCCGTTGATGACGAGCCACGGGTGGGAGCTGACGACGACGTCGGGTATCCCGATGGCGTGCGCGTACTCGGTGGTCATGGCGCTCGTCGCGACGAGTCCGAGGACGACGCCGAGGACGGAGCCGACGACGCCGACGACGAGGCCCTGGGAGAGGTACTGGCGCATGACGCGGCGCGGGCGCGCACCCGCGGCCATGAGCGTGCCGATGATGGGCCGTTCCTGGAGGATGCGGCGCGAGAGGAGCACATAGGCGGCGACGCCGGCGGCGGTGAGGAAGAGGAGGGGGAACGCCGTCGCCATCTCGTTGAATCCCTTGAGGTCCTCGTTGAGGGTCGCGTGTGAGGCCTGCTCCTCCCAGGGCGTGACGTCGGCGGCGCCTGCGTCGCGCATCGCGGCCGCGACGGCGTCGCGCTCGCCCGTCGTTGAGCCCGTGGGCATGAGCACGAGCGTCTGGTCGGGGCCGGTGCCCGCCCACGCCTCGACGGTCGCCTCGGGCACGAAGAGCACGGCGAAGCCGTGGGAGTCGGAGATGACGTCCTGGCGGCTGCGCGCGGGCCAGAGGTATTCGGCGGAGCGCACGATTCCCTGGACCGTGACGTCCTGCCACGCGCCCGCGCCGAACACTTGGAGGGTGTCGCCCACCTTGATATCGAATGTCTGGGCCGCGTGCTTCTCGACGAGTGCCTGGGCTGTGCCGTTTGCGGACGTAGCGCCGGGGTCGAGGTAGGCGCCGTCGGTCACGCGAACGTCGCCCACGGCGGGCCGGGCGTCCGTCGGAACGCCGATGGCTCGGCCGATGAGCTTGGTTCCGTCGATGAGCATGGGTGGATCGAATTGGAGCCGCGTGATGGCCGTCTGGGCGCCCGCGGCGAGCGCGGCGTCGGCGACGGTCGCCGGGGTGCCGCCGGTCGCGGTGAGGTCCGCGAGCTTCAGGTCGTCGTAGGTCTGCCGGTAGGAGCCGCTGAGGTTCTGGAACGCGCCGGCGGATGCGACGTAGAGCAGCACCCCCAGCATGATGGTGACGCCGACGGCGATCACCTGCCCGCGCTGCCGCAGCAGGTCCCTGATGGTCTTGTGGGTCGTGGCGCGCATGGTTACCACGTCACCTTGGCGGCGTCCAGGGGCTTGGCGTTTCGCTCGTCCGAGGTGATGTGGCCATCGACGACGGTGACGACGCGGTCGGCCATTTGCCCGATCGACGCGTTGTGCGTGACGAGGATGACGGTGGTTCCGGCTCGATGGAGATCCTGGAGTAGGTCGAGGATCTGGCGGCCGGTCTCGAGGTCGAGGGCGCCCGTGGGCTCATCGGCGAGCAGGATGTCCGGGTTGGTAGCGAGCGCCCGGGCGAGGGCGACGCGCTGCTGCTGGCCGCCGCTCAGTTGGGAGGGGAAGCTGCCGGAGCGGTCGGTGAGGCCGACGGATCCCAGGAGCGCGGGCACCGTGGCCTTGTCGCCCCGGTCGGTGAGCTCCACGATGACGTCGACGTTTTCCTTGGCGGTGAGCGTCGGGATCAGGTTGAAGAACTGGAAGACGAATCCGATGTGGTCGCGCCGGAAGTCGCTGAGGCTCCCCGGATCTCTCCCGCTGATCTCCTCTCCCGCGACGGTCACGGTCCCGCTCGTCGCGGACTCGATGCCCCCGATGATGTTGCACAGAGTCGTCTTGCCGGACCCGGAGGGGCCAAGGATGACGATGAGTTCGCCGGAGGCGATCTCCAGGTCTACGCCCTTGAGCGCCTGGACGGCGGCGTCGCCCTCGCCGAAGACCTTGGTGAGGTTCTTGAGGACGACCGAGGTATCGGTCGCGGTTGCTGTCGTGGTCATTTCTCCTCCGTTCGGAAGACGCCCGTGGTGTAGGCGCGCATCGCGGTGTCGGCGTATCGGTCGAGGCCCTCCTTGGTGAGGGGGTCGATGCCTGCGGCGTCCATGAGGTGCAGGCGGAACAGGATCATCGAGAGGTCGTTGCAGAGCAGGAAGGCGGCGCGGGATTCAATGTCGTCGACGGGTTGCATCAGCCCTGCCTCGATGCCCTGGCGCGTCACCTCCACGGTCAACTCGAACCAGCGGCGGAAGAGATCCATGCCGACGGGATCGCCGGAGAGGAATAGCCGCCGGAGGTAGGCGGGGACGCGGGTCCCGGGGGGCAGGCTGGCCAGGAGCATCTCGGCGAAGCTCGAGGCGCCCGCCGGATCCTGCTCGATCAGGGCGGTCCATTCGGCGGGCTCTTGGTTGAGCACGCCGTCGAAGAGTACGGCCACGTGGGCGTCCACGGCCTCCCTCAGGCCCTCCTTGGACCCGTAGTGGTGGAGCACGAGGCCGGGCGAGACCTTGGCGCACGCGGCGATGTCCCGCACGGTGACGGCGTCGAAGCCTCGGTCGGCGAAGAGGGACAGGGCGCAGTCGCGGATGTTGGCGCGGGCGGTCTGATCGTCGGGGCTGACCATGTGTTCAGTCTACTGAACACTCGGTCAGTCCGCAAGTGGTGTGGTGCCGCGGCCTGTCAGAACGCAGGGTGACTCTTGGTAGTGGAGGCCTGGCCGACGGTAACGGTGACCTCTTCGCCCGTGGCGAACGTCCCGGAGTCGAGGGGGATCAGGCAGGGGGAGTCTCGCGTCTGGCTCGAAGGCGGGCACTCTAGGCCGGCCACTTGGTTGCCCTCCCTCGTGTAGTAGACGTCCACGCCTGCCTCCTCGCGAGTGAACACGTCGAAGTGGACCCCGTACGTGGCCAATGTCTTGGACGGGGTGAGCGGGAAGTCGTACTCGACGAGACCACGTTGGATGACGTCGTAGGCCAAGCAAACCCAGTTCTCGTCGTCGCCACGCAACGAACGGTGTAGGGGAGTATAAGCTCGCGCTTCAAATACTCGCGGATTGGTCCTCTCGAGCTCCGTTCCGACTAAGTCGAGTAGCCGAGACCCGGGAAGATACACGGGTCTCCCCGTCGCCCGCTCCGGTGCCCGATCGTTCACCGACAACGTCCGGTGAGGTTACGATTCAGCGTCGTAGCACGTTGAATGCGAACAGGTCCCCGCGGTGATAGTCCTTGGCGTAGAGGACCGGCTCCCCCGCCATGGAGTAGACCGTCTCGGTAATGAGCAGCCAGGGGTCCAGGGAGTCCAGCGAGTATCGCCGGGCGATGTCATCTGGCAGATTCACGGCCTGAATCCTGGCCGTCGAGAATGAGAGTTCGCGGCCTTGATCACGGCACAGCGTCGTGATAGATGCTGACCAGTCCACGTGCTTGATTGGTCCGGGGACGTGCTCGCGCAATAATGTGTCCTCACTGAACACCAGCGGCTCGTCGTCCTCCGACCGCAGCCGGGTTACCCGGACTACGTGAACCTCACTGTCGGACAGGCCCAGGGCGCCCCGTTCGTCTTCATCCGGTGGGCCTTCGACGACGGAGAGCACCAGTGTTTGCGGCGCGCGGCCAAGGTCATGGAGCATCTGGGACGTCGCCTCGAACCGAGTGATCGGCCGGTCGACGGTGGCGGCGGTCAGTGACGTGAGGAAGCGGCCGAGCCCCGGCCGCGTCTCGACAAGCCCGTCGTGCTCGAGCAGCTTGAGCGCCTCGCGCGCTGTGCTGCGACCGACCTTGAACTGAGAGACGATCTCCGGCTCACTCGGCACCCGGTCGCCGGGCTTCATTCCCTGTGCCCGGAAGTGCTCTATGAGCGCGTCGCGTAGATGCGTCGACATCAGACCGTGCTTTCCGATGATCGGGATCATCCCTGCGATTGGCGTACTCATCTGTCACGCTCCTTCCTGTCTCTCAAGGGGTCCTGTCGGAACCCGCCTTGATGCTGGCAGGTCTCGGCAGCTGCCGCAGCCCCTTCCGCCAGAGATTGCGCCGTCGTTCCTCCTCGACCCCACGTGAGGAGAAAGCCTGCGATGAAGCTGTCTCCTGCACCTGTGGTGTCTACGACATCGATCGGCAGCGCCTCCTGAGACCACCATTGCGTGCCGTCGAACGCGATGCTGCCCGCCGCGCCGCAGGTAACCACAACTAACCGCGCGCCGCCAGCGTGCGCCTCGAGCGCCGTAGCCCGCGCGGTGCTGGACTCCTCCCCGGTTGAGCAGAACGCGACGTCCAGGTTGTTGAAACCATCAGCCACCGCACAGTCCTGGCTCACCAGGGCACCCCGGCGGCGCAACTTCGCCCGGATCTCGCTAGAGAAAGGCGTCCACCCCACGTGCACGACACCGCGGGTAGCCATCGCGTCCAAATCGGACCGGGTGGGTCGGTAGTCGGCACAGGTCCCGAAGTCCTCTTCGGTCAGATGCCGCTCACCGCT
>CAZTJX010000001.1:17404-26758 GCA_964613755.1 uncultured Demequinaceae bacterium
TCCCTACACGACGCTCTTCCGATCACCGCTGGACTCGACACGCACCTGCGAAGTCGACGTCGTGCCCGGGATCTCCAGCAGGTGATCGACCCCCACACCGCGGTCGGTGAGCGCCTCACGAACCTGGGCTCCGCGCTCGTCGGGCCCGACCGCGCCGAAGTACGCGACATCCCCTCCCCGTTCCGCGATCCGCACCGCGACGTTGATCGCGTTGCCTCCGACGTAACTTAGCTCCTGGGCCCCCACGTACTCGTCGATCGTGTTGTCGCCGACGGCCGCGAACCTCACGTCTTTGCCCCTCTTAACCCGTGCCGGGTTGTCCATGCTCACGTGGATCACTTGCCGATTCCGTCGGCCAAGCCTCGGATGAAGTACTTCTGGGACAGGAAGAACAGTACGATCATGGGCACCGCGGCGATGGTCATCCCTGCGAATACTGCCGGATAGTCGGTCACCGCACGGGACGACAACGTGGCTAGGCCGACCGGGAGGGTTTTCAGCGACTCATCACCTACGAAGATCAGTGCGAACAGGTACTCGTTCCACGCGAAGATGATCTGCAGCACGACGGCGGAGATGAGGATCGGCTTGGACATCGGAAGCGTGATGCGCCAGAAGATCTGAGTGCGGCTAGCCCCATCGATCAAGGCCGCCTCATCCACCGATTTGGGCAGGTCCACCATGTACGACCGGATCAGAAACGTGGTGAAGGGGATTCGGAACGCGGTGTACAGGACGATCAGAGCCCAGTAGGTGTCGTAGATCCCCCATGATTGGAGCAGTCTGACCAGGGGAATCACGGCGACCGTCGGGGCGAGCATGAGGCCACCAATGATCACCATCAGGATGGTTCGGCTGAACGGGATGGTGATCCGGGTCAGGCCATACGCGGCCCATGCGCTGAGCAGGGTGGTGAAGAACACGCTCGCCGCGGTGACGATCATGCTGTTGATGAAGTAGGTGCCGATGCCGCGGTCGATGGCCCGGGCATAGCTGGAGAAGTCGGCGCTGGACGGCAACGAGAAGGGGTCGCTCAAGATCTCCGTGTTCGTCTTGAGCGAGCTGACGGCCATCCACAGCATCGGGTAGACGACGACTATCGCCAGTCCTAGGAGAGACCCGAGCACCAGAAGGCGGCCGATGATCCGCCAGAAGCTGCGTGCATCGACGTTGATCGGAGAGGTTCCGGTGCCGGGATGCGTACGCGCGACGGTCTTCACTGGGGCGTTCACCAGGTCACCCTCTTCCGACTCGTGTATCGCACCTGGATGATCGCCAGCGCGAGCGTGATGATGAAGATGACCACTGCGATCGCGGCAGCGTAGCCGAAGTCGTTCTTCACGAAACCGCTGCGATACAGCCAGGTCCCGAGCACGTGGGTGGAGTTGTCGGGGCCGCCCGAAGTCATGACCATAACCTCGTTGAACACCTGGAACGCTCCCGACATCGTCACGATCATCATGAGCCCCGTCATCTCGCGGATCAGGGGCACCGTAATGGAGAAAATCTGACGAAAAGCCCCGATCCCGTCGATCGAGGCGGCCTCGTAGAGTTCGGTCGGGATGCGCTGGATCGCGACCGAGAACAGCAGCGCGGTGTACCCGAAGCCCTGCCACTGGCTCATCGCGATGATCGCGAGCATGGCGGTGGAAGAGTTTCCGAGCCAGGCCTGCTGCAGGTGATCAAGCCCGATCGCATCGAGGATTCCGTTGAGCAGGCCGCCCTGTGGCTGGTAGACGAAGGAGAACAGAAGTCCGGTTACTGTCAGCGACATCGCTGACGGCAGGAAGTACACCGACCGGACGATTCCCCGCCACCGGCCCGACTTCACCTGGCTCTCGACTACTGCGGCTAGTCCTAGCGCGAAGAACACCTGGAAGACGATCGAGATCGCGGCGTAGACGACGTTGTTGACCAGCGATCGCCAGAAGACCGGATCGGCGGTCATCCGCGTGAAGTTGTCGAGACCGACGAAGTGCTGTTCACCGGTGAAGAGGTTCAATTCGGAGACGCTGTACCAGAAGTTCAACAGTAGCGGGTAGTAGACGAACAGAAGCACGACGGCGAGCCCGGGGATAACCCAGACGAGGGCCCGCCAGTGCCTACCGGTTCGCCTCGCGGCGGGGCGTGGGCCCCTGACCCGCGACGCGAACCGGACGAGCCCCAGCGGACCTGCTTTGTCAACGATGGTCCGCTCGGACATTAGTGACTAACCCTTCGCCTCTTCGGACGCAGCCTGGATTGCTGAGATGACGTCTTCCGCAGACCGGTCACCGCTGATGAATCCTTGGACCCCGGAGAGCCAAGCGTCGGCCACGTCGGGAACCGTGACCGTGTCGAGCCAGATAGACATCGAACTCGCGGACTGCAGCACGTCAATGCTCTCACGTAGCTGCTCGGATGCGTTGTCGTCGCTGAGCGACCCCTCGACCGGGCTGGGGATACCGGTCATTGAGGTCAGCAGGGCGGCGTTCTCTTGGCTGACGACGAACTTCATGAAGTCGACCGCCAGCGCTGCGTTCTCCGATTTGGAGTTGATCAGGAATCCGTCCGGAGCGCCCGTGAGGGCCCCGGTATCACCGGCGGCGTTGGAGGCGACGGGCAGCTTGAAGATGCCGTAACCGTCCGCTTCCACCGGGCTGCCCGCGGGAGCGGTAGCCCCGAACTCAAGATTCTCCACGTAGAACATCGCAGCCTCGCCACGAGTGAACACGTCACGCTCGGTGTAGTAGTCAGAGCCGTTGGCGTCGCTACCGGTGACCGTGCACTCGGACAAGATCTGCCCGAACTGATTGAGCGACTCGATGTAGCCCGGGTTGTCCCAGGTGGCCGTCTCAGGATCGAAGTCGGCGTTGAACGCGTCGACCGGCACGTTGTAGCTGTTCAATTGGGTGATGTAGTGCAGTGCCGGCCAGCCGTCGATGTTGCCGAAGGCCATCGGCGTGATCCCAGCGTCGCTGAGGGTGTTGCAGGCCTCGATAAGACCCTCGAAATCGCTCGGCACGCTAACCCCGGCATCGGCGAACAGAGTCTCGTTGTAGACCATGAACTTCGCGTCGAGAGCGAACGGGATGCCGTAGTAAGTGCCGTCGTCGTTGTAGGCGTTCAGGGCGCTTGGTGCGATCGTGTTGCCCCACTCGGTCCCTGGTGCGATGACGTCGGTTAGGTCGAGCACGAGTCCGTTCTCGTAGAACTGCGCGGCATAGTCGCCGGCCCAGGTGAAGTAGATGTCGGGCAGGTTCTGCGACGCCGCCAGAGTCTTGATCTTGTCCTTGTACCCTTGGTCCGACTCCTGCTGCACGTCGACGGTGACGCCGGGGTGCAACGTCTCGTAATCGGCGGCCATCTGCTCGAAGTAGTCCTCGAAGTCGCCCGCATACCGGGTGATGATGCTGATGGTGCCTTCATACTCCACAGCGGAGAGCCCAATTCCGGACGTACTCGGTTCGTCGCCGTTGCCACCGCTGCTGCACCCCGCGAGCGCCATCGAGACGATGGCTCCCAGCGATAGTGCCTTGGTTATGTTCTTCATGTCGGTTCCTCTCTCCTGTTCTGAGCACTCTCGTGCAATTGCTTCGTCGTCTGGCGGGATTGTCCTCCCCTGATCGGCTCAAGGTCGAACTAATCGAGAGACCTGCGTGTGGTCGGTTTGCACCTCCAACGGACGACCGCGTAGCGCGTTAGTACGCCATCTGCTTGTAGTACCGGCGTGTCGTCAGTGGGTGGTCACGAATCACCTCCAAGTGGGAGCTGACTCGTTCTAGGACGGTGGCGAGAAGGACCTGCGAGACGAGGGCGCGAGTCCGGTCCGAGATTCCGGGGAGAGCGAGGTTCTTGGTGTCTAGAACCTGCACCTTTTCGGTGAACTGGCGCACGAAGGCTTCAACGCGCTCCGCCAGGGGCCGGGTTTCGTCCTCACCCTTGAAAATGATCACGCTGACGTCGGACTCGACGAGTTCGAGCGTGCCGTGGAAGAAGTCGGATGCGTGGACCGGTCGGGTCCGGATCCACTGCATTTCTTCGAGGATGCACATGCCGTAGTAGTGGGCTTGAGTCCAACTCGGTCCGGCTCCGGTAAGGATGTGGTAATCGTCCGCGGCGATCGCTGCCGCGAGCGCTTGCGCATCGGCATCGAAGTCTTTCTTGACCTGAGCGAGCAGCGCAGGCAGCTTTGTCAGCTCGGCCACGACGTCGTCGTAGTCGGTGATCTCGCCACGGGCCTGCATCACAGAAAGGGCCACCAGCAAGGTCTGTAGGTAGTACATCTCCGACGATGTTTCGTCATCCGTCGGGCACATGAAGTTGTGGTCGGCGAGATCGCCGATGGGGGTATGTGGGTGACCCGTAAACGTGATCACCGTCGCACCCTTGGTCTTGGCGTACTCGAGTGAGGAGACCGCTTCCGGGGTAGTACCCGAGACCGAGGTCATCACGACGATCGAATCGGAGTCCAGGTTGACATTGCCCACCTCGACGAGTTCGGCGCCCATCTCGTAGAAGGTAGGGAAGGTTGATTTGCTCCGGAGCAAGTTGAACGCTGGCTGGCTGAGAAACATCACGCCGCCAGTCCCGAGGAAGAAGAGGTTCTTCGCCCCGTCGGCGATGAGGCCGCTGATGAGTTCGTCGAGGCGGGAATGGATCGCCAACCCGTCGCCCTCGATGTTGGTGAAGCGGTCTACGTCGAAATTCAGCATGGGTTTCTCCTTGAAGTTGTGGGCCCGAGTCAGAAGAATGTCAGACATCTGACGGCACCTGACTGAACTCTTCTTATAACACTCGCTGCACGGTCGTTCTGTCAAGGAGGAGTTGGTCTCAATTCGGTGACGGTGGCCCGATTGGCGCGGCTGCGCACGTTGGTCTTTGGGCGTAGTCCGGCGCCGTGCCAGGGCCGCGGCCCGCTCAGGCAGTCGATCGAGACGGCCGTTGAACGGAGGCAACGACGGCTAGGTCGAGTCCAGAGCCGGTCGAGCTTTCTGTGTCGTCGATGTCGTGTCGGGTGGTTCGAGGTGGAGGTTGACGCGGTCGGGCTAGGCGGGGACGAGCCTCTCAAGGGCTTGCTTTCGGTGTCTGGTCACGACACCCTCTGTCGGGGGCGTGGTTGCAGCGTCTTGGACACAAGTCGCGAGCGCAGACACGTGTTACCGGTCGCACATGGCGCGCCACCCCAACGGGGGATAGCAGAGTTATCCACACTCGCCGAGCGAGATCGCGCGGGCTCGGCCACCATACCGACCATGAGCGCCGAGGCCGCCTCTCATATCGAAGAACAGGTGCGCGCCCTCATCCGGACGAGGGGCGTGGACCCCGTGCGGGATGCCCAAGCCGTACGCGCACTGGTAGACGAGGCGCTCCACGACTGGGAGGAGCGAGCGCTCGTCGGGGCTGTGGATCCGGTCGAGGACCGCGGCGCCACGGCCAAGTCGGTGATGGACTCCGTTGCAGGGCTCGGGCCACTCCAGCAGTACCTTGAGGACTCGACAATCGAAGAGATCTGGATCAACGACCCCGCCCAGGTCTTCGTGGCGCGAGGTGGGGAACACGAGTTGACCACCACCATTTTGACGTCGCGACAAGTACACGACCTTGTCGAGCAGATGCTGAAGTCGTCTGGGCGCCGCCTCGATCTTTCGAGTCCCTTCGTCGATGCGGCCCTGTCGGGTGGCGAACGTCTTCACGTCGTCATCCCGGACGTGACGCGGCGCCATTGGGCCGTCAACATTCGCAAGTACGTGACACGCGCGACACATGTCGATGATCTCGTGCGTCTGGGCTCCTTGCCTGCCCACGTCGCGACGTTCCTCTCCGCGGCCGTCGTCTCGGGCCTCAACATCCTCATCTCGGGCGCGACTCAGGCGGGGAAGACAACGGCGCTCAATGCATTGGCAGGATGCATCCCGGCACGCGAGCGCGTCATCACCTGCGAGGAGGTCTTTGAGCTCCAGATCCCGCTACGCGACGTCGTATCACTCCAGTGTCGGCAGCCGAGTCTTGAAGGCACGGGAGAGATTCCGCTCCGCCGCCTGGTGAAGGAGGCGCTACGCATGCGTCCGAGTCGCATCATTATCGGCGAGGTTCGCGAAGCGGAGTCGCTCGACATGCTCATTGCCCTCAATGCGGGGGTGCCTGGCATGTGTACCATTCACGCCAACTCGGCGCGCGATGCGGTCACCAAGATGTGCACCCTGCCTCTTTTGGCGGGGGAGAACGTCTCGGACCGCTTCGTGATCCCCACCGTCGCTAGCGCGATTGACCTTGTCGTTCATCTCTCGCTCGATTCGGGGGGCGCGAGGCGAGTCTCGGAGGTTGTCGGTCTCTCCGGCCGGGTAGACGGCGGCGTCATCGAAACGTCCGATCTCTACCACTGGGCGGAAGACGCGCTCGTGCGGGGCGAAGGCTTTCCTCCGCAACCCGAACGGTTCGTGCGTGCGGGGTTTGACGTCGTCGAAGTGCTGAAGGCCGGATGAGCGATCGTGGGAGCAATTCTGGGCCTGACCCTCGGAACCGGTGTCTACTGCGTCTGGTGGTCCTTCTGGCCGCGAGAGACGAGAGATCAGAAGCGACGTTCCGGCCGGAAAGACGCAATGCGCGACGACCTGATCGCCGCCGGTCTGCCCAAGGTCACGGCTCCTGGTCTCTACGCGGTCGCATGTGGGATTGGGCTCGTAGCATGGATTCTCGCCTCGGGAATGACTCGCTCACCGGTCATTGGGCTGTGCCTCGCGGTGATGGCGGGACGGGGTCCCGTGGCGTGGATCCACGCCCGTGCCCGCAAGCGGAGCGGCCACCTCAGGGTTGCGTGGCCTGAGGCGGTCGACAACCTGGCCTCGGGAATCCGCGCCGGGCTCTCGCTCCCCGAGGCGCTCGCCAAGCTTGGTGAGCGAGGACCCGAGCAATTGCGACCAGCCTTCGCCTCCTTCGCCCAGGATTATCGTGCGACCGGGCGATTCGAGGATTGTCTCGATGCGCTCAAGACCCGACTGGCCGATCCGGTAGGCGATCGCATTGTCGAGTCATTGCGCGTGACGAGGGAGGTTGGAGGATCCGACTTGGGGCGCGTGCTGCGTACCCTCAGCACCTTCCTCCGAGAGGATGCTCACACCCGCGGAGAGCTCGAGGCGCGCCAGAGCTGGACCGTCAACGCGGCGCGGTTGGCCGTCGTGGCGCCGTGGGTCGTCCTGGTACTGCTTTCGACTCGCGCCGAGGCTGCGGCCGCGTACAACACGCCAGCAGGGGTGACTGTCCTCACCGTCGGTGCTCTGAGCACGGTCCTTGCCTATCGGCTGATGGTGAAGGTAGGAAGGCTCCCCGTCGAAGTCAGGGTGATGCGGTGAGCGGGTCCGCATGGTTCTGGAGCCTTCTCATGGGAGGAGGCGTCGCACTCGTCCTTCTGTGGTGGCGTGAGGGCGTCCCTACGCTTGAGGCGCGGATCGCTCCGGCCCTGCGTCTGCCTTCTACAGACGCGGTGGGCACGCCTTCGCCGGGGTTTGAGAGGTATCCGAGATTCGAGCGATGGCTCGGGCCACGTCTCGCGTCGGCCGTGCATGCCCTTGTGCGACTCGGTGCGACACCGACCGATCTCGCGTCCCGCTTACGTCGGGCCGGGTCTCCCTTGACCGAAGATCAATTCCGCGCGGAGCAGGTCGTCTGGGGGGTTGGGGGCCTTGCCGTTGGACTGATCCTGGCGTTAGGCCTCTCCGCCTCGAGAGGGAGCGCACCGCTTGCCCTGATCATGCTCGTGGCCGCGATGGCGGCCGTGGGAGTGATGGGCCGCGAGTACGCTCTGGGCCGTGTGATCGCGGCCCGCGAGGAGCGGATTCTCGCCGAACTCCCGACCGTTGCGGAGATGCTCGCACTTGCCGTCAACGCGGGCGAGGGCATTGGCGGCGCTCTCGAGCGGGTGGCGCGAGTCGCGGCGGGCTCGCTTGCAGACGAACTTCGAGCCATGCTCGCGGCGGCGAAGTCGGGTACGCCGCTCGGTGAGGCATTGCGCGAGCTCGCCGATTTCACGCGTGTCGCCGAACTTCGCCGATTCGCCGACGGAATCGCGATCGGCGTGGAGCGGGGCACACCCCTTGCGGATCTCCTCCACTCCCAGGCGAACGACATCCGCGAGGCGGGGCGCCGCCGCCTCATGGAAGAGGGCGGCAAGAGAGAAATCGCCATGATGATCCCGGTCGTCTTCCTCATACTTCCCGTGACCGTGGTCTTTGCGGTCTTTCCCGGCATCGTCGCCATCAATCTGGGGACCTAGGTCCGAAACCCAACAGAGGAGAAGCCATGTCACGCTATTCGCCCCGATCTCGTCTGGACGCGATCGAATCAGAATCCGACCGGGGAGATGTTCCCGGCTGGGTGCTCATTACGCTCATGACCGCCGGTCTCGTCGCAGCCTTGTGGGCCGTGGCTGGGCCTGCCTTGACGGACCTGTTCACCTCGGCGATCGAGAGCGTGTCCGGGGGCTAGCGTGTGCAGCGATCAGGGGAGCGCCGCGGTTGAGTTCACGCTGGTCTCGGCGCTACTCGTCGTACTCGTCACGGGCGTGCTTCAACTCGCGCTCTCCCTGCACGTCCGGAACACGATGGTGTCGTGCGCCGCCGAGGGCGCGAGGGTCGCGGCTGCGGGTGACAGATCGCTTGCCGATGGCGAGAGGAGGACGGCGGGGTTGCTCCGGGACTCACTTGGATCGTATGAGGTCGAGGTGGGTGCCTCGGAGGGGGTGGTCAACGGGGCACCGATCGCGGTGATCACGGTGAGCGCTCCCGTGCCAGTTCTCGGGCTCTGGGGGGTCGGGAGCATGACGGTCTCGGTCCGAGCCTTCGAGGAGGTGGATCGTGGATAGCACGGGGAGCTCGCATGCCACACGACGGGACGAGGGCAGCGCGATCATCGAATTTCTCGGAATGTCTCTCGTGCTGCTCATCCCGCTCGTGTACCTGGTCGTCGCACTGTCTCGAATCCAGGCGGGGGCCTTCGGCGCGGAGTTCGCAGCCAGGGAGGCATCCCGCGGAGCCGTGGTGGCAGGGGTGCAGGCGCTCGAAGACGGGGCGAACCGAAGCACGGCAATGGGGGCGGCTAGCAGGCGTGGCAACGCAATCACGGAGCTCGCGGTCGAGGATTTCGGCTTCGATGCGGACCAGTCGACCCGCGTGACCTTCTCCTGCAAGCCGCAGACGTGCTTGTCGCCAGGAAGTGACGTCGTCGCGATGGTCGAGATCACGGTTGATCTTCCGGGTGTGCCCGGATTCGTGAGTTCATGGTTGCCGCTAGGGGTGACGGTCAGTTCGACGGCGGCCTCGTCCATCGACGGATTCGCGAGCGGATCGTGACGCGCCCCCGTTGCGGGGAGGATCGGGG
>CAZTJX010000002.1:0-21514 GCA_964613755.1 uncultured Demequinaceae bacterium
TGGCGATCGCGATGGCGCGCCAGGGGGGGATCGGCGTCCTTCACCGCAATCTTTCGGTCGCCGATCACGCTCACCAGGTTGACTTGGTGAAGCGTTCCGAATCGGGAATGATCTCCGACCCCGTGACCGTCGGCCCCGATGCGACCCTCTCCGAGCTCGACGCGCTGTGCGGGCAGTACCGCGTTTCCGGGCTGCCCGTCGTCGACACGGATAGGACCCTCCTCGGGATCATCACGAACCGCGATCTGCGGTTCATCAACCCGTCGGACTTCGGGGATCGCACCGTCCGCGACACCATGACGCCGATGCCGCTCATTACGGCCCCGGTGGGGATCTCGAACGACGACGCCGCGACCCTCCTTGGTCACCACAAGGTCGAGAAATTGCCGCTGATCGATGACGACGGACGCCTCGCGGGCCTCATCACGGTGAAGGACTTCGTCAAGACAGAGAAATACCCCAAGGCGACCAAGGACGATGAGGGTCGCCTGCGCGTCGCCGCGGCGATTGGTTTCTTCGGCGATGCGTGGGAGCGCGCGACCGCCCTGGTCGAATCCGGGGTGGATGTACTCGTTGTCGATACCGCGCACGGCCACGCGCGCGCCATGATCGACATGATCGTTCGTCTCAAGAGCGATCCCGCGACCAAGGGCGTCGAGGTCATCGGCGGGAATGTCGCCACTCGTGTGGGAGCGCAGGCCTTGGTCGACGCCGGAGCGGACGCCGTGAAGGTGGGCGTGGGCCCCGGTTCAATCTGCACGACGCGGGTCGTCGCCGGGGTCGGAGTACCGCAAGTGACCGCCGTCTACGAGGCGTCGCGGGCGTGCGGGCCAGCAGGAGTCCCCGTGGTTGCCGATGGGGGGCTGCAGTATTCAGGAGATATCGCCAAGGCGCTGGTCGCGGGTGCGGAGTCGGTAATGATCGGTTCCCTCTTCGCCGGATGCGCCGAGACCCCCGGCGACCTCGTCCTAGTAAACGGCAAGCAGTTCAAGTCGTATCGCGGCATGGGCTCCCTGGGCGCCATGGCCTCGCGGGGACGCGTGTCCTACTCCAAGGATCGCTACTTTCAGGCCGACGCTCCGAGCGACGACCGCATCATCCCCGAGGGGATTGAGGGCCAGGTTCCGTACAAGGGCCCGCTTTCTACCGTCGCATTTCAACTCGTGGGGGGCCTGGGCCAGGCGATGTTCTACGTCGGGGCGCGGACCATCCCGGAACTGAGGGACAAGGGTAGGTTCGTGAGGATTACGCCGGCGGGACTCAGGGAGTCGCACCCCCACGACGTTCAGATCACCGTCGAGGCACCCAACTACTCCCCGAACTAGCGGGTCGCTCAACGCGGCGGGAGTGGCCAATCGAGCGCAGGGAGGTCCTCCGTGCGGCCGCGCGAGGTGAGCCATGCGCGAAATTCGACAGCCCACGTGTGGTGCGCGCTCACCTGCTGGTCGTGAAGATCGGTGAGGTTGGCCGTCGCGAGCGTGGGAAAGGCGCGCGCCATCGCCTGGACGAGGTCGAGCGTCGCGAGGACGTCGGCGTCGGCCGCGTGCAGGGTCTCGCCGTCCACGACGACGCTATAGTGC
The DNA here is from genome assembly GCA_964613755.1 of uncultured Demequinaceae bacterium. Taxonomy (GTDB): domain Bacteria; phylum Actinomycetota; class Actinomycetes; order Actinomycetales; family Demequinaceae; genus JAFGBM01. Next base: position 1,581 of record CAZTJX010000002.1, read on the forward strand.
CGACACAGATCGATCAACGTTCGTTTTCCGCGGCGGTAGCGATCCAGATGGCGATCGAGAACCAGAGGGTCGACGACGGGCCGTAGCGCCTGCGGAGGACTGAGGCGCTGCGTGAGAGGAGGCAGGGAGTGTCGGGCAAGCTCGGCGTCGAGAATCCCAAGATCGAATCCAGCATTGAACGCCACGATCGGCGATTCGTTGGCGAGCGCGGCCGCGAGTAGCGCGGTGATTTCACCCAGCGCATCCGCAGGTGCCACGCCGTTTGCCCGAGCCATCTCCGTCGTGATTCCGTGAACCGCCGTCGCCCTCTGGGGGATCTTGATCCCTGGATCGATCAGCCAGGTACGAGTCGTCACAGGGCCGTCGGCCCCGTCCCTCGCGATGACGGCTGCGGTGACAATCCTGTCGGTCGCGACGTCGACGCCCGTGGTCTCAGTATCAAAGCCCACCATGGTCCGCTCGAGCCAACTCATGGACCTACTCTCGCACCCGCCACAGACGGGAAGGGGGAGGCGTGCCGCTAGGCTGGGTTCGTGAGCACGGAGATCGAGATTGGACGCGGCAAGCGGGGACGCAGGGCCTACGCCTTTGACGACATCGCGGTGGTTCCTTCCCGGCGTACCCGCGACATCGAGCAGGTCAGCCTTCGCTGGCAAATCGACGCCTTTCAGTTTGAGGTTCCGATTATCGCGGCGCCCATGGACTCCGTCATGTCCCCAGCGACGGTGATCGCGTTGGGGAAGCTCGGCGGGCTCGGGGTTCTCGATCTTGAGGGCCTCTGGACCCGATATGAGGACCCGACGACGTACCTGGTGGAGATCGCCTCTTTGGGGGCCGAAAGCGCGACGAAGCGCATGCAAGAGATCTACCGCGCACCGATCGACGCTGATCTCATAAAATTGCGGCTCGGTGAAGTCCGTGCCGCAGGCGTGGCGGTGGCTGGCGCCCTGAGCCCGCATCGCACGCAGGAGCACTACAAGACCGTCCTAGAAGCCGGAGTCGACCTCTTCTTCATCAGGGGAACGACCGTGTCAGCCGAACACGTCTCGGGTGAGACGGAATCGCTCAACCTCAAGAAGTTCATCTACGAGCTCGACGTGCCCGTCATCGTTGGCGGCGCCTCGACGTATCAGGCCGCGCTTCACCTCATGCGTACGGGAGCGGCGGGCGTTCTTGTCGGCTTCGGTGGAGGGGCGGCTCACACCACAAGGACGACGGTGGGAATCCATGCCCCCATGGCGACGGCGGTCGCGGATGTCGCGGCGGCGCGACGCGACTACCTCGACGAGTCCGGTGGCCGATACGTTCATGTGATCGCCGATGGCGGGCTCGGGCGGTCAGGTGACATGGTCAAGGCCATCGCATGCGGATCGGACGCGATCATGGTCGGCGCGGCGCTCGCGCGCGCGGCGGAGGCACCGGGCGGTGGGTACCACTGGGGTCCCGAGGCCCACCACCACGAGCTTCCGCGCGGCGAGCGCGTCCACGTGGGAACGGTGGCGCCGCTCGCCGAGATCGTCTTCGGTCCTGGCTCCCGCGCCGACGGCACCACGAACCTTATGGGCGCGTTGCGACGCTCGATGGCGACGACCGGCTACTCGGACCTCAAGGAGTTCCAGCGCGTCGACGTCGTCGTCTCGCCGTACGAGCCGCACTAGCGGCGCGGACCTCGGGGCGTTTCGTGCGTCGGCGATCGCGATACTCCGCCCCGTGCGTCGGCGATCTCCAACCACCGTCCCTCCAGACGCGATTCCTCATCACTGAGGGCCTTGAGGCGCGAGTTGAGGGTCTCAAGGCCGTGATAGTCGCCCTGGTCGTGACTCGCCATCTGCTCGTGGAGACTCACCCTCAGGGCGCCGATCTTGGCGAGCCTCCTCTCGATCGCCGCAGATTCCTTCTCCTCGGCTCGCCGCGCCGCCCCACCTCCGCCCCTGGATGAACCCGCGCCGCCGAACGTTCCGATGCCGAGGCTCCCGGACGAGCGCCGTTCGTGAGACAGCGCAATGTACTCGTCGACGCCGCCGGGGAGGTGTCGAAGCATACTCCCCACGATCGCGTACTGCTGATCCGTGATGCGTTCGAGGAGGTAGCGGTCGTGGCTGACGACGAGGAGCGTTCCCGGCCATTGATCGAGGAGGTCCTCCAAGGCGGCGAGCATGTCGGTATCGAGATCGTTCGTGGGCTCGTCGAGGACAAGGACGTTGGGCTCGGAGAGCATCACCAGGAGGAGCTGGAGCCGCCTCCTTTGTCCGCCGCTGAGGCGTCCCACGGGAGTGAGGCGCTGGGCCGCAGTGAACCCGAGTCGCTCAAGCAAGTCGCCGGGACGCATCTCCGTGCCATCGGCGAGCGACGTGCTTCCCAAACCTTTCACCATGGCGTTGAGGGTGGTCTTCGAGCGTCCGGAGAGGCTCTCGGCGTTCTGGGTCAGCGTGGCGACCCGAGTGTTCTTTCCGCGCTTCACGCGACCAGTAGTGGCTTCGACCGCTCCGGTGACGAGACCAAGGAGCGTGGACTTTCCCGCGCCGTTCTCTCCGAGGATTCCCGTCCGCTCACCGGGTCCGATACGCCACGTCACATCGCGCAGAACCTCGTTGGCTTCCGAGCCCGCCCCGTAGGTGACGGAGCAGCCGAGTAGCGAGACCACCTCCTTGCCCTGTCGAGCCGCCGCGAGCCGAACGAGGGCGGCTTGGTCGCGCGCAAGAGGGACGTCGGCGATGAGTTCGTTGGCAGCGTCGATCCGGAACTTGGGCTTGGACGTGCGGGCTGGAGCCCCGCGTCGGAGCCATGCGAGCTCCTTGCGTAGCAGGTTCTGCCGGCGGCGCTCGGTCGCGGAAGCCACGCGTGCGCGCTCGACGCGCTGGAGGATGTAGGCGGCGTATCCGCCGTCGTACTGTTCGACAATCCCGTCGTGGACCTCCCACATCGCGCTGGCGACCTCGTCGAGGAACCAACGGTCGTGGGTCACCACGACAAGTGCGCCCGAGCCTGCCGACCAGCGACTCCGTACGTGGTCCGCAAGCCATGCCACGCCGTCGAGGTCGAGGTGGTTGGTGGGTTCGTCGAGGAAGAGAACATCGCCCGGCCGGACGAGGGCGTGGGCGAGCGCGACGCGCTGGCGCTGACCGCCGGAGAGGGTCGAAAGAAGAGCCTCTGCGGGAAGATCGGGGACGAGTCCCCGCATCACGTCGCGGATCTTCGGATCGGATGCCCACTCGTGAACGGCCGCCTCGCCGACGATCGCGCTCGCGACCGTAGCCCCTGGCGAGGGAGCGGACGCCTGTTCGACGACTCCGACTCGCACACCTCGACCACGTGTCACCCGCCCAGCGTGCGGTTCGAGGGTTCCGGCGAGGAGTTTCAGGAGCGAAGACTTGCCCGCGCCGTTCTCTCCGACAACTCCGATTCGGTCACCGTCGTCGAGGCCGAGTGAGACAGAATCCAGGACGACGCCGGTCCCGAAATCGAGGTGGAGCGCATCGGCGCCGAGCAGGTGGGCCATCGCTCCAGGGTAGAGCCCCGAGCCGGCGTCCGTGTCCGCGGGCGAGGCGTCCTCAGAAGAAGCGCGAGGGTGATGAGCGGGCCGGTCTCCGCCGCGCGACGATGGTGTCCGCAGCCCTCGCGCCGCAAACGTCGTCTCAAGCAGCAGGTCAGAAACCGGGCGTAGTCCCGCTCATCACCCTCGTTACTTGGCCCGAAGACCCGTGGAGTGACATGGGAGGGTTTGTCACACCGGAAGGAAGACTGCTTGCGCGGGAACCGAACTGGGCTCTCCGCAGGATCTCCAGGCCCGTTCCTGATTGAAGAAATCAGGATGTTTCCTATGCAATTAGATGGGAACGAATCCCAACGATTCTCCACCGTGGCACGCGGGTCGAACCGCACTTCGGAGTCTGGCATCGTGGCCAAATCTGGACCTAGGTCTTTGGTCCCAGGGGGTCGTCATCGCCGGGGCCGATAGCATCGAGCCGTGAGAATCGTCGCACTCCGTCACGTGGCGTTCGAGGACCTGGGTGTATGGGCCTCAACCATTCGCGCGCGCGGACACCAGATTGAGTACGTCGATGCGGGAGATGACCTTTCCCGGGGCCGAACCGCCGACGTGCTCATTGTTCTCGGCGCCCCGCTCGGCGTCGGCGACGTCTCCTCGTATCCCTATCTCGCGGACGAGAAGGAGCTCATCACCTCGCGTCTTGCCGAGGATAGGCCCACGCTCGGGGTGTGCCTCGGTGCCCAGCTCATGGCGGCGGCACTGGGTGCCGCAGTGTATCCGGCGGAGCGAAAGGAGATTGGCTGGGGTCGCCTCAACCTCGCCGCCGAGGCGGACGCAACGCCCCTGCGCCACCTCGCTGACGCGCCCGTCCTCCACTGGCATGGAGACACCTTCGATCTGCCAGCAGATGCCGCCCACCTCGCGTCGAGTGGGGGGACGAGGAACCAGGCGTTTTCCGTCGGATCATCACTTGCCCTCCAGTTTCACGCGGAGATTGAGGGGGGAGCGATCGAGCGTTGGCTCGTGGGGCATGCGGGAGAACTTGCCAGCGAACGAATCGACGTCGGGCGCCTGCGTTCGGATAGCGCGCGTCACGCGCTCGCGGCGGCTCGGGCGGGTCGTGCCTTGATCGACGACTTCCTCGCAGGCGTGGGTGAGCCCGGACCCGAGGGATCTAGCTGACGGCGGCGACGGCCTGAAGCGCGATCTCTCGCTCCTCGTTCGTGGGCATCACCCAGATCTGGACCGCCGATTCGTCCGCAGAGACGAGGGTCGCCTCCTTCTTCTTTCCCGCGTTGCGTTCGGGATCGAGGACGGCTCCGAGCTTCTCGAGGCCAGCCATCGTCATCCGGCGCACGACATCCGACTTTTCCCCCACGCCCGCAGTGAACACGATCGCGTCGAGAGATCCGAGTTGAGCCCAGTACTTGCCGACGTATCCGCGAATGCGCCGGGTGTAGACCTCGAGCGCAAGGGTCGCGGCGGCGTCACCCTCCTCGGCAGCTTGCTCGACGTCCCTCATGTCGGAGTGCCCGCACAGGCCCAGCATCCCGCCGCGCCTATTGAGCTCGTCGTCGATCTCGGAGATATCCATCCCGGCGGTGCGCGCGAGGTGGAAAACGACGGCGGGGTCGATATCGCCCGACCGCGTACCCATCACGAGACCCTCCAGCGGAGTGAGCCCCATCGAGGTGTCGACGGATCTGCCACCCTTGACCGCACACGCCGATGCGCCATTGCCGAGGTGAAGAACGATGAGGTGGAGATCGCGAAGGTCGCGGCCCATGGCGTTCGCGGTCTCGCGCGAGACGTACGCGTGCGACGTTCCATGGAAGCCGTACCGTCGGACCCCGTGAGCCTCGGCCACGCGTCGGTCGATCGCATAGGTGTATGCGGCCTCAGGCAGCGTGTGGTGGAAAGCGGTATCGAAGACCGCGACGTGAGGGAGCAGGGGAAAGGCGACACGCGCAGCGGCGATCCCGGCGAGGTTGGGAGGATTGTGCAGGGGCGCGAGGGTGCTCAATAGGGCGATGTGGCGCTCGACGTCGTCGGTGATGATGGTGGGAGCGCTGAACTCGCTCCCGCCCTGCACCACGCGGTGCCCAATAACGGTGAGATCGTCGAGACCGATGCCACTTCCCGGAGCGGCGAGAGACTCGATGATCGTCTCGATGGCCTCAGTATGGTCGGTCACACGCTCGACGAGGCCGGACACCAGCGGCTCGGGTTGCCGTGTGTCGACGACCTGGTACTTGACGGAGCTTGAGCCACAGTTGAGGACGAGGGCAATACCGTCCCGCCCGACCGTCACGAGGCTCCCTCGGTCGCGTCGAGTTGCTGCGCCTGGATCGCCGTGATCGCGACGGTGTTGACGATGTCTTGCACGGTTGCACCCCTTGAGAGGTCGTTGACGGGCTTGCGCAGGCCCTGAAGGACGGGGCCGATCGCGACCGCCCCGGCCGAGCGCTGCACGGCCTTGTAGGTGTTGTTCCCGGTATTGAGGTCGGGGAAGATGAAGACGGTCGCGCGTCCGGCGACGGCGGAGTCGGGAGCCTTGGCGCTTGCCACGCTCGGCTCGATCGCAGCATCGTACTGGATGGGGCCATCAACAAGCAGGTCGGGACGACGCGAGCGGACGATCGTGGTTGCCTCGCGGACCTTCTCGACATCGGTTCCGCTTCCCGACGCACCGGTGGAGTACGACAACATGGCGACCCGGGGTTCGATGTGAAACTGAGAGGCGGTCGCCGCCGAGGAGATCGCGATGTCTGCCAGTTGATCCGCCGTTGGGTCGGGGTTCACGGCGCAGTCGCCGTAGACGAGAACGCGATCCGAGAGGCACATGAGGAACACGGAGGAGACGATGCCGACTCCTGGGGGTGTCTTGATGACCTGGAACGCGGGTGTGATCGTGTGAGCCGTTGTATGTGCGGCTCCCGAGACCATCCCGTCTGCAAGGCCCTCAAGCACCATCATCGTGCCGAAGTAGCTCACGTCCTGGACGGTCTCCCTCGCCTGCTCGAGGGTGACGCCCTTGGCCGACCGAATCTCGGCGTACCGCGTGGCGAACCGGTCAACATACTCCTCGTCCGAGGGGCTGATGATCGTGGCGCGCGAGATATCGACGCCGAGCTCGGAGGCCCTGGCACGGACCGTTGCCTCGGTTCCGAGGATCGTGAGGTTCACGACTCCCCGTCGAAGGAGGGTCGATGCGGCCTTGAGGATCCGGTCGTCGTCGCCCTCGGGAAGGACGATGTGCTGCTTCTGGGAGCGGGCGCGGTCAAGGAGCGCGTACTCGAACATGAGGGGTGTGACCACGTCGGTTGAGGAGACATTGAAGATCTGGCGGAGGGCGTCGCAGTCGACGTGCTTCTCGAAGAGTGCCCGCGCCGTGTCCACCTTGAGCGAGGAGTCGCGCGTAAGGCGTCCGCGGGTGTTCCAGCATCGGTTCGCCGCCTCGAACGTGCCCAGGTCGCTCGAGATGACCGGCAGGCTGGAATTCATTCCGGAGAGGAGTCGGTGCACCGCCTCCGTGGGTGGGAAGCCTCCGTTGATGATCACTCCGGCGAGGGTGGGGAACCCGGCGGCGCCGTGCGCCGCGAGCACCGCGAGGAGGGCGTCGGCCCTGTCTCCTGGCGTAATCACCACGCGACCCTCGCGAAGGCGATCGAGCAGGTGGTCGATGGTCATGGCGCCAATCGTCACTCCCAGAACCTCGCGGCCCAGCAGGGCGGGGTCACCGGAGTAGAGCTCGCCTCCGACGGCGGTCATCAACTCACTGAGGAGGGGAGCGACGAGCACGGGGTCCTCGGGGAGTACCCCCATCCCGATTCCGGTGGGGAGCACCTTCTTGATCGCCTTGACATCGTCAGGGTTCGCCTTGTTGACGAAGACCGCCGCGAGGCGCGCGTGGCTGCTCTCGAGCTCGAGGCGGGCCGATTCGATCGCCTGCTGCACTTCGGCGGGGGTGCGGCCAACGCCGCGAACGACAAGGGCGACCGGTGCGCCGAGGTTGGCCGCGATCCTCGCGTTGTATTCGAACTCCGCCGCGGCCGACAGGTCGGTGTAGTCGGTTCCGACGATCACGACGGCGTCGCACTTGCGTTCCACCTCGTGATACCGCGCCACGATCGTTGCCAGTGCGGCGTCCGGATCCGCGTGGACATCGTCGTACGTGACCCCGACGCATTCCTCGTATTCAAGATCGACGCCGATGTAGCCGAGGAGGAGTTGGAGTACGTAGTCGGAATCGTCGTTGACGCGCGAAACGGGGCGGAAGACGCCAACCTTGTCGATGGTTCGAGAGAGGTTGTCGACGACGCCGAGCGCAACGGTCGACTTGCCGGTGTCGCCTTCTGCAGAAGCGATGTAGATGCAACGGCTCACGGGAACTAGCATCCCACTGCTGGCGGCCCCGGACGTGCCCAAGGGTCCCGGGTCGCGGACATTCGGGAGAAATCGGGGGCGGACGACGGATGATGCTCCCGATGAGGGCAGATGTCACCTCCCGTTCGCGTACGTAGCCCGTAGAATTGGGGCTCGGGGTTGGACGGCTCCGCCAGCGCGCGGCACCGTGGGAGTCCCTTGGGGCGGTGAATGAGCATGACGGTCACGGGTACGCGCCGTGGTTTTCCGCGCGCGTGGCACGCCGTGAGCCACCTTGGCGTTCCACCCTTGGCGACAGGAGACTATCGCCCCGTCGTCGCGTCGAATCAGTTCGCTATCTCCGCGAGCCTCGGGACCCTCCCATACGTGGCCTTCTTCCTCGCACATGGTCACCAGATGCAACAGCCGGCGGTCACCTCCTTGTTCTTGTTCGCGTGGTGGGCCATCGCCTTCGTTCTGAACTCGCGTCGGAAGTACACGCTGGCCTCGATCGTCGCTCTCCTCGCCCCGATTCTCCAGATGACGTACCTCACCCACTGGTTCACCACGTCTTCGGGCTTTCACTACCTCCTTTTCGCCGGAGCGGTCCTCAGCTTCCTACTCTTTCAGGCGAGTCAGTGGCACATACGCGCAGCCTTTATCGTCGTGTGCGTCGTCCTCTTCTTGGTGTCTGAGGCGCGATGGTCGCCCGAGTCACTCCACCACGAATTCGATCCCTCCGCAGACGCCGTTCTCCTCGTCGCGAACGTGTTGGCCACGGTCCTGATCTTGTACTCGGTCGCGAGGTTCGATCTTCACTACTACGAGAGGGAACGCCAACGGAATGCCGAACTCCTCGACGCTGCCCAGGTGGCAGCGCAGACCGATGCGCTGACGGAGGTGCTCAACCGACGCGGGATCGCGCCGGTATTGAGCAGTGTCGCGCGACGAGGCGAGTACTCGCTCGCGCTCATCGACCTCGACCGATTCAAACTCATCAACGACCGCCTCGGACACGGAGCGGGCGATGTGGTCCTCGCGAACGCGGCGAGGACCCTGGTGCGTTGCGTCGGTGACCGCGGCATCGTCGCGCGGTGGGGCGGCGAGGAGTTCCTCGTCGTGATTCCGGGACTCTCGCTCGAAGAGGCCGACGCGCTTATGGAGCAGACGCGCGACGGGATCGAGGCCGAATACGGCGCCCCGGATTCGCTCGCGAGGGTGACGGTCTCCGTGGGCCTCGCCCACGCTCCGCGCTACGCAGGAAAGGAAGAAGCCCTGCGCCTCGCCGACGCCAACCTCTACGAGGCTAAGTCATCGGGGCGGAATCTCGTCGTGAGCGGGCGCCTGACGCACGTCGATCGGGACTGAGCCGTCAACCGATCGTTATCCTCGTGTACCCGATTGCGACTCCGAATCGCCGTATCGTGGTAGCACACGGAAAGAAGGCGACGTCGCCATGAAAGACCGGGATGAGGGCGAAGACCGAAGTCTGCCCCTCCTACTCGCACGGGTCTTCGATGGTCCGGAGGCTCAGCAGGGCGAGGAACGCGAGGCGGCTTCGACGACACGCGCCGCTCTGGTGTTCTGCCTTGGCGTCACACTCTGCTACGTCGTGTTCTACGTCGTCCGCGACGCCGAGGGATTGCGCTCGGCCGTTTTCGCGGATGGCGGCTTCGCTCTCGTGTACATCGCTGGCCTCGTCCTCTTGCACAGGGGCAAGGCGCTCGCGGCCGCAACTCTTGGCTTCGGAGCGATCATTCCTCAGCTTTTGGTGTGCACGTCCCACCTCGGATCTCGAGCGGGCCCGCACGTCTTTCTCGTCGCGGTCGGTCCGGCCGTATTTATGGTCTTCACCGATGCCCAGCGCCTCTTCCGGTGGCTGTTCGCGCTGAGTGGGGCGGTGGTCTTCGCCTACTGTCAGTTCGGCCTTGAGCCGGTTTCCGAGTTGCTCCCGCTTTCGACCGGGGCCACACGAGTCATCTTCTCTCTGAACGCAGGTGCTGCGGGATTGCTCGTCGCGATGCTTGCCGCGGTCGAGCACGGGCGACACCGTGTATCCGCGATCGATGCGAGGCGCGCGACGGACCGGGCTCAGTTCCTCGCCAATACCGATCCCCTGACGGGACTGGCGAATCGACGACCCGTCGTGGATGAGCTCGAGCGCATCAGCGAGGAAGGCGGCTACTGTGTCGTGGTCGCGGATCTCGACTCCTTCAAGGAGCTCAACGACAGTTTCGGCCACCTGTGTGGGGACCATGTCCTGGCCGGAGTCGGGCACGAGTTGCTCCGTCACGTTCGGGCGCTCGACACCGTCGGGAGGTGGGGTGGGGAGGAGTTCATCTTCGTGCTTCCCGGGACGGGCATTCCCGACGCGATGAGTTTCGCCGAGCGCCTGCGCTCGGCCATTGAGGGCTGCTTGTTCGAGTGTGGGGACCACACACACCGTGTCACGGCCTCCTTTGGGGTCGCGGATGGAGCGGATGACGGGAAGTCCCACAGGGTCGTCCGGCGCGCGGACGATGCGATGTACGACGCGAAGGAGGCCGGCAGAAACAAGGTGCGGCTGAGGTCGCTCGCGGATTCCGCAGCACAGCCTCCTACCACGGAGGTGCCGACGTACAGGGGGCGTCGGTCCGGTCCGAGGCGATAGCCTCCTCGTCGAGACGCGCTCGCGGGAGGTGGGGGCGGACGCGCGACCCCTCGCGGCGTGGTGGTTGCCCTCCGATGAGTGCGCGAGAATAGACGTCATCGTGCGAGTAGGCCCAAGGGAGTCAATCATGGATGACGCGGGGGAGGCCTCGTGAGCCGCCGACCCGTCCTTGTCGTCGACCTCGGGGCGCAGTACGCCCAATTGATCGCGCGGCGCGTGCGTGAGGCGGACGTCTACTCGGAGATCGTTCCGCACTCGATGAGCGCGGCGGACATGCTCGCCCGCGATCCCGTAGCGATCATTCTGAGCGGAGGCCCGTCGTCGGTGTACGAGCCGGGAGCGCCTGACGTCGACCCCGCTCTCTTCGAGGCGGATATCCCCATATTGGGCATCTGCTACGGATTCCAGCTCATGGCCCGTGCTCTCGGCGGCACGGTCGCGAAGACCGGACTGCGCGAGTTTGGGCGTACGACGGCGGTGGTGACAGAGACGGGAGCCTTCCTCGCGGAGAGTCCGGAGGAGCAATCCGTGTGGATGTCCCATGGAGACGCCGTCCAGGAGGCCCCTCCGGGTTTCACGGTTCTGGCGACGACGGATGGCTCACCCGTCGCGGCCTTCGAGGACCGCTCGCGCCGTATGTGCGGCACCCAGTGGCATCCGGAGGTGCGTCACACGCCCTTGGGTCAGATCGCGCTACGTGCTTTCCTCTTTGACGTCGCTGGGCTCGAGGCGGACTGGACGAATGAGGGCATCATCGATGAACAGGTCGCCACAATTCGGGCCCATGTGGGTGACGCTTCCGTTATCTGTGGCCTGAGCGGGGGCGTCGATTCGGCGGTCGCGGCGGCGCTCGTGCAGCGTGCTATTGGGAACCAGCTGACGTGTGTATTCGTCGATCACGGCCTTTTGCGCGCGGGGGAGGCCGACCAGGTCGAACGCGACTTCGTTGCGGCGACCGGGGTGCGGCTCGTTGTGCGCGACGCGAAGGCGCGCTTCCTGGACGCGCTCGCGGGCGTGATCGATCCGGAGGCAAAGCGCAAGGCGATCGGTAGGGAGTTCATCCGTGAGTTCGAGGCGGCAGCGCGTGACATTGTCGGGGACTCGAATCGCGCGAGCGAGGCCCGCTTCCTGGTGCAGGGCACGCTCTACCCGGACGTGGTCGAGTCTGGCGGTGGGGAGGGTGCCGCGAACATCAAGAGTCACCACAACGTCGGTGGTCTCCCCGATGACCTTGACTTCGATCTCATCGAGCCGCTCCGTGCGCTCTTCAAGGACGAGGTGCGGGCCGTCGGGCTCGAACTTGGCCTTCCCGAGGAGATCGTCTGGCGCCAGCCGTTCCCCGGGCCAGGCCTGGCCATTCGGATCATTGGGGAGGTGACCCACGAGCGCCTCGAGATTCTGCGTAGGGCCGACCACATCGCGAGGGAGGAGCTGAGTGCGGCAGGGTTGGATCGCGAGATCTGGCAATGCCCCGTCGTCCTTCTCGCGGATGTTCGGAGCGTCGGCGTTCAAGGCGACGGGCGCACCTACGGCCATCCCGTGATCCTCCGGCCGGTGTCGAGCGAAGACGCCATGACCGCCGATTGGTCGCGGGTTCCGTATGACACCCTGGCGCGCATCTCAACCCGTATCACGAACGAGGTCGGGGAGATCAGTCGCGTCGTCCTCGACATCACGAGCAAGCCGCCCGCCACGATCGAGTGGGAGTAGACCTTAGGAGGCTTGACCTCTAGCGACCACGGATGATGGCCGCGACGGCGGACGCGAGGATCCAGGTGCCCAGCACCGCCAGCACCACAATCCCCAGCAGTTCGACATCGAACGAGTAGCCCTGCAAATGGGCGATCACGCCGACTCCGAATCCTACGATGGCGACTCCCCAGAGCATGGTCGTGATGCGTTGTGCGAGCGGCCGATACACGACGGGACGAGTGTTCGGGTTCATGTCAGTTCTCCTCGATGGCGATGGTGACGCGCGGATCGGTGACGGTCACGGTGACGGCGTCACCCGTTCGGTAGGACGAGAAGAGCGTTCCCTCCGCACGGGTGAGTTGGCAGCTCGTGTTACGGCTTCCCCAGGACAGCGATCCGGTGGTGAGCCCGTCCGAGCGGAACACCAGCGAGGCATCCTCGGGGACGACCAGGATTGCCGCATCCGAGGAGAGGGTCACGCTGGTCTGTCCAGGTTCGAGTACGTACCGTGCCGCGTCGGAGAGTTCGCTCCCGGGATCGGAGTAGGGGCCGCACACGATTCCATCGGCTGACTCGTCGAACCAGCCGTGCCCGTTGCCGATTGTATGACGGGTCCCATCGATCGTGATGATGACCCCTTCGGCGGCGAAGTCGAGCGCTCGCGGAACAACGGTGAGGCCGATGACCCAGCCGATGATGAAGGTCGTGGCGAGGAAGCCGAGGAACCCAATGCGTCGACCGACGGCTCCCACCAGGATGATCGCTCCGCCGATGATGACGACGGCCACGGCAAGCCACGCGACGATGGGGGACGCCGAGAGTCGGTTCTCCCTCTCGAGCCACCAGATCGCGGCGGCCGCGAACACTGCCATCGACAGGGTCAGGAGATAGATCGCGGAGCCGGGACCTGGAGTACGGGGTCGGGGCGTCATCGGAGGAGGGTTTGCGGACGGGGGTGCCGCATGGGGACCAGAAGGGGAGTCATCGCCTTCGCCGGCACTGGGGGCGGTTCCCGCAACGCTGGCGCCGTTCTCGTCCTTCACAGCCTTCGCGGGCTTGGCCGTGGAGGCGCTCGCCGCCGGGGTCGCCGCGGGGGCGTTCCGCTGGGGAGGCACGGCATACGCGCCTGGCGCGGGAGGTACCGCAGGAGCGCCGGGTGTGCCCGACTTGCCGTTGCTTCGGGAAATGATGATGACAACGAGCGCGATGACGCCGGCGAGGAACACGAGCGGGATGAGGGCCATCAGGAACCCAAAGGGGAACGAGCCCCAGTCGCCCTTCCCCGCCCAGGTCCACGGGAAGCTGCCCATGCCGATCATGGCGAAGATCGCAATGACGATGAGCGCGCCGACGTTCGGCGTTCCTCGTCCGAAGTCTTGGATAATGATGCGCCCGGATCGATCGGGGAAGAGGGCCCATGCCGTGGCGTAGACCGTCAGGAAGAACCCGCCGGTAAGGAAGAGCAGGACGACGGCGATGATCCGGGCCGGGACCCGATCGAGCCCGATGCGATCGCCAACGCCCTCAATCACGCCGCCGAACACGCCATGCTCACCCCGGGCGATACCCCAGCTTCGAATGGAGGTGAAGAACGCGGCTTCGCGCCGCGGGCTCTCGTCTTTCGTGGTCATGGTGCTCTCCTTGAGGGACTCTCAATCCATCGTGACGCCCCGGCGTTCCGATGGCCATGAGGTAACACCCTGAGTGACACCCTGAACTTCCTCTCATCACCCCTGGTTGTGCGAAAAGGGGGGTCCGAGACGGGCACCCATGTGTGACGATGGGGGCGTGACGAGCCCGGCGAATGAGAGGCTGACGCGACCGCTGAAGCGACGCGCACCCAACGCCGCCTGGCCGCGCGCACTCGTGGGCGCCGCCATGCTCATGGTCGCGTTTGATCTCGCCTCTTCGCGCTTCGACTGGTTTCGACCGGGGCCGTGGGTGGTTCCTCTGCTGGCCTACATCGTGGGGACGGCCCTCGTGTGGAGCCCCCTCGACTCGGCCTCGGAGGAGGATGCGCTCAGACCTGAAGTGGTCGTCGGTCTTTTCTCCCGCGATCACTGGGCGAGAGTGCTCATAGGTATCGGTCTCGCGTTCTTCTCGATGTGGTGGTTTGCGCGGTGGGAGTTCACGGATCAACCGGTCGTCAGGATCGTCATGGTGCCCCCGGCGCTCATCGTCGCATTCGCCCTTCTCCTGGGTCCGTGGCTACTTCGTCTCGTACGTCAGGTCCGCGTCGAGCGATCGGAACGAATCCGCGAGTTCGAGAGGGCCGAGATCGCCGCCCACCTCCATGACTCCGTCCTTCAGACCCTTACGCTGATCCGCAAGCACTCGGACGAGCCCGCAGCCGTCGCGAAGCTCGCGCGAGCACAGGAGCGTGATCTCAGGACCTACCTCTACCAGGATCGGCGAACGGAGGCGGAGTCTGTCGCGACCGCGCTTGCCGCGGCAATCAACTCGGTCGAGGATGCTCACGCGGTCGCAATCGACGCGGTGTCTGTGGGCGACGCCCCGACGGACAAGCGCCTTCGCGCAGCCGTTGCCGCGGCCAGGGAGGCGGCGTCGAACGCGGCGAAACACGGGCACGCACCGATCTCCGTCTACGCCGAGGTCTCTGGAGATCGATACGAGATCTTCGTGCGGGACTCCGGCCCGGGTTTCAATCCCAAGCGGATTCCCACGGATCGCCTCGGCATCCGCGAGTCGATCATGGGCCGCGTCGAGAGGCACGGAGGCTTCGCGGCGGTAACGTCAAAGCGAGGCGAATCGACAGAGGTTCACATATCCGTGCCGAGAGGTGCGGAGAACGGAAGGGTGGCGCGATGAGCGGCCGTGTCAGGGTGGTGGTGGTGGACGATCACGACGTGATCCGCGTGGGCGTCAAGCAGTCGCTGGGGGAGGACATCGAGGTCGTTGGCGAGGGGCGGGACGTGGAGACCGCCATCGAGGCCATTGCCCAGGCGGGTCCCGATGTCGTCATTCTTGACGTGCACCTCCCTGGGGGAATGGGAGGGGGAGCCCTCGACGTCCTCGATGCCTGCCTGAAGAAGCCCGATCCACCGCGCTTCCTCGCTCTCTCGGTATCGGATGCGGCCGAGGATGTTGTCGCCGTGGTTCGCGCTGGGGCACGTGGGTACGTCACCAAGTCGATCTCCGGTCCCGAACTCACCGACGCCGTAAAGCGAGTCGCGCTCGGCGATGCCGTGTTCTCGCCTCGCCTCGCGGGCTTCGTCCTGGACGCCTTCGGCGCGTCGGCGGGCGACGTGGCCGTCGTGGACGAGGATCTCGATAAGCTCACGGCTCGTGAACAGGAGGTCATGCGTCTCATCGCCCGCGGCTATTCGTACCGCGAGGTGGGGGGCAAGCTCTTCATCTCCATCAAGACCGTGGAGACACATGTGAGCGCGGTGCTCCGCAAGCTCCAGCTCTCCAGCCGCCACGAGCTCGCGCACTGGGCGGCGCAACGCCGGATCGTTTAGCCCACGAGCACGGTGGGTCCCGGCGCTTGACGCTATTCGTCTCTGAGGTCGCCCGCTCCGCGGACGCAGTTCCTGCCGGCCTTCTTCGCCTTGAGGAGCGCCGCGTCGGCCATCCCCACCAACGTGCTCGCCTCGAACCCTCCCGCCCTACTACTCGCAACGCCCGCGCTGATGGTGAGAGACCGGAAGTCCCATGAGGCGCGTTCGATCGTCCTGCGGAAGCGTTCCGCCATGACAAGCCCCCCGAGAGTCCGGTGTTGGGAAGGATCGCGAGGAACTCCTCGCCTCCGTAGCGTGCGATGACATCGTGCGTCCGGAGTTCCTGCCGCAGCAGGTGGGCCACGGTCGCAAGCGTCGAATCGCCCACCTGGTGTCCCAGCAGGTCGTTGACATCCTTGAAGAAATCGATGTCGATCATGACGATCGCGAGATCTGTACCGTAGCGCTTCGCGCGCTCGTGCTCGGCTTCAAGTTGGTCATCGAGAGCTCGACGATTCGGTATACCCGTGAGGGAATCGGTCATGGCGGCCGCGGTCAAGCGTGACTCGGCCTCCTCGAGGTTGTGCTGGCGCTCCTGGAGCTCTCCGAGGTGAGTCTCTTGGGCCAAGGCGGCTTCCTCAAGGGTGGCAATACTCCGTCGGAGGTCCAGCTGCGAGACCACCTCGTTGGCCAGAATCTGAAGTGCCTCGACTTGGGCTGGCGTGATGCTTCGCGGTTCGGTGTCCATGACGCACAGGGTTCCCAGCGCCTCCCCTGAATGTGTGACGAGAGATGCGCCTGCGTAGAAGCGGCTCTTCGGGTCGTCGGTCACAAGGGGACTGTCGACGAAGCGTTCGTCGAGATGGGCGTCCTCAACGACCATCACGGAGTCGGGACTCATAATCGCGTGCGTGCAGAAAGAGTCCGCGCGAGGCGTCTCGTCCGCGTCAAGACCGACCTTCGCTTTGAACCATTGTCGGTGATCGTCAAGGAGGCTGATCGTGGCCAGGGGGGTCTCACAGATGAGCGACGCGAGTCGCACGAAGTCGTCGAAGGATCTCTCGGGCAGCGTGTCGAGGATCTCGTACGCCTCGATGGCGCGCAGGCGATCCTCCTCGTTGGGAGGTACAGGAAAATCGGATCGGCTCACCGTGAACCCCTCCCTTCGCGTGTCGAGGATCGCGTTTCTCCGGATGATCGGGGGAGACGAGTGGTTCCATGGTACGTGGCCCCGAGGCGCCACCGCCTAGACTCAACGGGTCATGGATGCTCTGGTCGAGGGTCTCAATCCCCAGCAGTCCGAGGCCGTCTTGTTCGAGGGGCCCGCGCTCCTCATCGTCGCGGGAGCGGGCTCCGGCAAGACTCGCGTGCTGGCCCATCGGATCGCCCATCTGCTTGCCTCCGGTCGGGCGCGACCACACCAGGTCCTCGCCATCACCTTCACCAACAAGGCCGCCGCGGAGATGCGGGATCGGGTCGGGGGACTCGTGGGCCCCGAGTCGCAGGGAATGTGGGTCTCGACCTTCCACTCCGCTTGTGTGAGGATCCTCCGCAGCGAGCACGAGGCGGTGGGTCTCTCGTCCAACTTCTCGATCTACGACACCGCGGATTCCGTCAACCTCATGAAGCTCGTGATGAAGGAACTGAATCTCGATCCCAAGAAGTTCACCGCAAAATCCCTTCTGGGGCGGGTCGGGCAATTCAAGGACGAGCTCATAGGACCGACGGAGGCGAGGGTCACGTCAGAGGCCGCATCGCGTCACTCCATCGAGCACGTAGCCGGCCAGGCCTACGAGCACTATCAGGCGAGGCTCGAGGCCTCGAACGCCGTCGACTTTGACGACATCATTGTCAAGACCGTGCGCCTTCTGCAGGAGATGCCGGCGATTGCTGCGAAGTATCGCGAACGCTTCCGGCACGTCCTCGTCGACGAGTACCAGGACACCAACCACGCTCAGTACGTCCTGATTCGGGAACTAGTCCGTGCCGCGGAGGAGGACGGAGATCCCGCCGGGCTGACCGTCGTCGGTGACGCGGATCAGAGCATCTACGCCTTCAGGGGCGCTTCGATCCGAAACATCCTCGAGTTCGAGGCGGACTATCCCGCGGCGCACGTGATCCGGCTCGAGCAGAACTACCGCTCCAGTCAAACGATCCTGAGCGCAGCGAACGCTGTGATCGCCAACAACGCTGGCAGGGTGGCGAAGAACCTGTGGACGGACGCGGGTGCAGGCGATCGCATCGTTGGCTACGCGGGCGACACCGAGCAGGATGAGGCACAATTCATCGCCGACGAGATCGGGCGGCTGATGCGCGAGCACGGGGTCTCGCCGTCGGACGTCTCCGTCATGTATCGGGCCAACGCCCAGTCCAGAGCGATCGAGGAGAGGTTCATTCGCTCGGAGATCCCATACGCCATCGTGGGAGGTACACGCTTCTACGAGCGGCGCGAGGTCAAGGACATGCTTGCCTACTTGGCAGCGGTCGTGAATCGCGACGACGACATCGCGATGCGGCGGGTCATCAACACACCCAAGCGCGGGATCGGGGACGCGGCCGTCGAGGCGATCGATGCGTTGGCGCGCGGCGTCGGGATCACGTTTGGCGCGGCGATCGAAAGGCTCGACGAGGTCACGGGGCTCGCTCCGCGTTCGCGGGCGGCGATCGCGGGCTTTTCAAGCCTCATGGACGATCTCCGTAGCCTCGCGCGGGACAACGGCCCCGCGGGAGTACTCGACGCGATCGCGGATCGATCGGGGCTGCTCGCGACGCTGCGCGCGAGCGACGACCCGCAGGATGCCAGCCGTATCGAGAACATCATGGAGCTCGTTGCCGTGGGACGGGAGTTCAGCGAGGAGAACCCAGAGGGAGGGCTTCCCGACTTCCTCGAGAAGGTCGCACTGGTGGCAGACGCGGACTCCGTACCGTCCGCGGACGGTTCGGGAGGCGTCGTCACTCTCATGACCCTTCACACCGCGAAGGGACTCGAGTACCCGGTCGTCTTCGTGACCGGGCTCGAGGAGGGAACCTTCCCGCACGCGCGCTCGCTCGAGTCCGTCCAGGAGCTCGAGGAGGAGCGGCGTCTCGCCTACGTGGGCCTCACCCGCGCCCGCGAACGCCTCTATTTGACCCGCGCCGAGGTTCGCTCGAGTTGGGGTGCGCCTCAGTACTTCGCCGCCTCACGATTCGCAGAGGAGATTCCGAGGGACCTCGTCGACTGGAGGCGTTCCGAGACGTCGATGACCGCGCAACGGGCGAGAGGCGAGCGCTTCGGGGCGCGATCCGGGGACTGGTCGAGCACCTACGGTGGGGGATCGGGCGGAGAAGGGGACGACGTGTACTCGCGAGCGGGCGCGGCCGCGACTCGCAGGATTCCACCCTCTCCCCCCGGCGCGACATCGTCGGCGGCGCTCGGGCTGGAGATCGGCGATCGCGTCAGCCACGACCAATACGGCCTAGGGACGGTTGTCGTCCTAGAAGGTGAAGGCAAGAATGCTGTCGCGAAGGTGGACTTCGGTACTGCAGGGGTGAAGCGCCTCCTGCTTCGCTTCGCGCCGATGGCCAAACTCTAGATCGAGTCGGGGCCTGTACCGAGGTCGTGTGGCTCCAACTAGGCTGAGGCCATCGGCGGAGGGCCGAGCAAGCCAACCCAAGGGAACTATGCAAACGTCGGGAAATAAGGTCGCGATTGTGGGAGCGGGCGCCGTCGGGGCGACGCTCGCCTACGCGGGTTTGATGAGGGGCTTCGCGCGCACGGTCGCCCTCTATGACATCAACGCCGCAAAGGTCGACGCGGAGGTCCTTGACCTTGCGCAGGGCGTGCAGTTCATGCCACAGGCGGACGTGATCGGATCGGATCAAGTGGACGTGTGCGGTGATGCGGACGTCGTCATCATTACCGCAGGGGCAAAGCAGCAGCCTGGCCAGAGCCGCCGCGAACTCGCGGGCGCGACGATCGGCCTCATGGACAAGATCTTTCCGTCGTTGCTTGGCGTGGCGCCCGATGCGATCTACATCGTCGTCACGAATCCTGTCGATGCGGTGACGTACTCAACGATCAAGAAGTCCGGACATGATCCACGGCGGATCTTCGGCTCGGGAACAGTGCTCGACTCGTCGCGGCTTCGCTATCGCGTGTCGCAGGAGTGCGGGGTGGCGATCGCGAACGTGCATGCTTACATCGCGGGTGAGCACGGTGACTCCGAGGTTGCGCTGTGGTCGTCCGCGACCATCGGAGGGCTTCCGCTCACCGGCTTCCGCGGCGCGGACGGGAAGA
>CAZTJX010000002.1:21524-22180 GCA_964613755.1 uncultured Demequinaceae bacterium
GATTCAACGTGAGGTCAAGGAATCGGCCTACAAGATCATCGAGGGCAAGGGTGCGACCAACTACGCGATCGGTATCGCGGGTGCGCGGATCGTCGAGGCGGTCCTCCAAGATCAGAACCGGGTCCTCCCGGTCTCGTCACTCTTTGATTTCCCGGGCGTCGGTGAAGTGTGCATGTCGATGCCCGCAGTGGTGGGGCGTGGGGGTGTGAGTCACCGAGTGGATGTTCCGCTTACGAGCGGCGAGCACGCAGCTCTCGAAGCTTCGGCCCATACAATCCGTGAGGTCGCTCAGCAGTTTGGCGCGGTCTAGACCGAGTCCGGTGCGGTCTAGACCTAGAAGAGCCCAGCGATGATGTCGTAGAGCTCGCGTGGGTACAAGTACTCATAGGTGTTGAGCCCAATAGCGAGGAACCCGGCGCCGATGGCGAAGAACGACCGTGCGCGCCCACCCTCGCCCCGAAGGCTTGCTCCAACTCCGGCGAACCCGAACAGCACCGAGACGAATCCGACGCCACCCGCGAGATAGGTCAAGTACGTGTCGAAGTCGGTACCCAGGCCGTAGATCGAGATGCCCGTGGTGAGGAGCGTGAGGAGGCCGAAAAGAAGAGCGATCTGGGCTCGGTTCGAGGTGTCCGCCGCGTCGAGAGCGTCGTACG
>CAZTJX010000003.1:0-21902 GCA_964613755.1 uncultured Demequinaceae bacterium
GCCGATCAACCGCTCGCACCACCACGGCATCGCGACCTTCTCGATGATGTACGCCTTCTCCGAGCAGTTCCTGCTGCCCTTGAGCCACGACGAGGTCGTCCACGGCAAGGGTTCACTGTGGGACCGGATGCCAGGCGACGCGTGGCAGAAAGCCGCGAATGTCCGGGCCCTGCTCGCCTATCAGTGGACTCATCCGGGCAAGCAGCTGATCTTCATGGGAGACGAGTTTGCCCAGGAGGCGGAGTGGTCTGAGGGTCGCTCGCTCGACTGGTGGCACCTCGACGACCCCCTCCACGCGGGCGTTCGCCGCCTCGTGCATGATCTCAACGCGATGTACGTTACGCACCCGCAACTCTGGGCGCTCGATGCGGATTCGGCCGGGTTCGAGTGGATCGATGCTGACGACTCCGCCCACAACGTGCTGGCCTACCTTCGGAAAGACCACTCCGGTGTTCCCATCGCCATCGTCGTCAACTTTGCGGGTGTTCCTCACGAGGGCTACCGGCTCGGCCTGCCCGAGGGTGGGACATGGGACGAGATCCTCAACACGGACTCGTCGATGTACGGTGGCTCCGACGTGGGCAACCTCGGCAAGGTCACGACCGAGGATCGGCGACAGGGCAGGTGGTCGCACTCCGCGACGCTCCGGCTCCCCCCGCTGGCCGCCATAGTCCTGCGCCCCGCCGCCAACTCCTAGTACAGGGCGGACGCCAGCGCGCGTCGTGCGTCGGCCACCGCCGCGTCATGGATCCCCACGACGTCGAAGAGTTCCACGAGTCGTTCGCGGACATGATCCCGCGCCGTCCCGCTCGACGACCGTACGAGTTCCACCAAACGCGCGAACGCGGCCTCGGCACGACCCATCGCGATCTCGGCATCGGCAGCGGCGAATGCCGCGTCGGCGTCGTCGGGCGCGGCGTCAGCTGCCGCAATCGACGACGCGAGGTCTGCGTCCGCTGTGCGCTGAAAATGCAAGGCGCGCGCCAACCCGGTGCGCGCCTCCTCGTCCTTTGGTGCCTCCCGAAGCGCACGCTCGTACACGGCGATGGCCGCCTCGGCGTCGCCCCTCTCCATCGCCTCGATCGCCTCGATGTACCGGGGAGTCGGAGTGGTCGCCTCCTGCTCCGTGCCCGCGACCGGCGGCTCCGCCGTGCCCACTCCGGCCGTTGTTGCGATCTCCACGATCTGATCAAAGACCGAGACGATCTGCTCCTCCGTGGCGACACCCTGGAAGAGAGGGGCGGGTCGACCTCCGATGAATCCGATCGCCGCTGGGACGGAATACGCCTGGAGGGCTTCCGCAATCGCGGGGTTTCGCTGTACGTCGCAACGAACGACGGCGAGGCGACCGGCGTACCTGGTCGCGATGTCACCGAGGAGGGTCACGAGTTCGCGGGAGGCGGGGCTGACCTCTGCCCAGAGAGCGACGACGATCGGTTGCCGGTGCGACCGCTCGATGATCTGAGCGAAGTTCTGCTCGGTGACCTCCTCGACGTCAACCTCCGAATCGGGTGTCACCGCCCGCAGGGACGACAGATCGACGCCACCGTGGGCGCCAACAGGAAGATCATCGGTCATGTGGTCTCCTTGAGGGTCACGTCTACCAGATGGTGGTCGGCCGCGACCACCGACGGCAGGAGGGACGCGTCCTTGGGCACGATCAGGACGATGAGGTCTCGGTAATGGTGGACGACACGATCCTTGAGCGTGCCCGTCAGGAGCGCCTTGTCGGAGGCGGGAAGCGACAGCTGGGCCCCCGGGACGGTGAAGACGCTCGTGACGGTGATAGGAATCAGCACCAGAGCGCTGCCCTCGGCTGTGAGGAGCGCGAACGCCTCCTCTGGCCGCGCCGCGATCTTGTCAACATACATTCCCTTGCGCGCCACCGCCGCGGCCTTGAGGGCCTTACGCGCGGCGAACATGCGCTCGCGATACGAGTCGGGCGCGAAGGTCGCCTCGGTCGGTTCGCCCTCGGTCAGCACACCTACGTAGGCGTCGACAACCTCCTGAGGCGTATGGGAGAAGCCCTCGGAGTCCAGCGGGATCTGTGCGAACCCCACCGCCTGGTTCGGCATCGCCGGAATGATGGCGCCGGGCAGCATGTGCGCCCACTCGCGCAACTGGTACGCCGAGCGAGCATCCTCCTGGACCCATAGCAGCACCAGCGGCGTCAGGGTTTCGTCCGGTGGCTCCGTGACGACGACCATGACGCGTGGCCAGTCTCCGGCTTCCGGGCCATAGACCGCGAGAGTGTCGGGGGGGATAACGTCGGGGGCGGCCCCTCCTGCCTTGTGGACGACGTACTGAGCCGAGCGAGCCATCGCGGCGTCTCCGCCGAGGCGGAGGGCGGCCAGTTCCGTGTTGCGGGCGGCGTCGGCCTCCGCGATCTCGGCGAGGGTGTCCGTGAAGATGGCGCTCGACTGGCCGTCGAGGAGAGCCCCCTGTTCGAGGGGGGAGGGCGTCACGGAGGGGTCGGGAAGGGGAATCTCGCAGCCGGCGAGGGCCACGAGAGCCAGGCTCGCAGACGCGACGACGCCCCACCTCCGAGCGGGCGTGCTCACTCCTCCCCCTTCGGGCTGCGGCGTGCGCGCCGCGAGGGGGGCTTCTCGGGTGGTGGCTCCTCGGACTCCGCTTGCTCGGATTCGGGTGCCTCAGGTGCCAGAGGCTTCGACGCCGCTTGCTTCGATGTCCGTTTCCTAGACGCACGCTTGGTCGATGGGGACTCCTCGGATGAAGACTCTTTCGGTGCCGCATCCGCCTGTGCGGGCTCGCTCGGTGCGGGCTCCTTGGCCGTCCTCCGCTTCCGCGGCGGGGTTGGCGCGGCAACCTCCGCCTCCTCCTGTGGCAAGGAGACAGGGGCCGGCGCGAGCCAGGCGATGGCGAACAGGACGATACTCACAGCGGCGAGCAGGGCACCAGCGGAAACCGCCGGCCATGCCCATTCGTAGCCGGGATCCCGCCGCAGCTGGATCGAGACTTGATCGAGCGGTGTGTGGCTTCGCGTGATGACCACCACCGCAAGACCGGAGGGAACGTCGGCGGGTCGAATGTGCATCGCACCGTAGCGAACGACGTTGGATCGCCAGATATCGCCGGTCATCTCGTTACCGTCGTATGTGTAGATCTGCGGTTTGACCAACGTGACCTCGGTCCAGGACGAGATCCCGCGAACGACGATCGAGGACTCCCCCCTGAGCCAGGCGTACACGTCGACGGTCTGCGCGGTTCGGATCTCCGTGTACGGCTCGCCCTCGACGACGATGTCGAGGACTCCGTCCATTGCCAGGACCTGAGGTGGGATCACCACGACGGGTCGATCGAGTGGTGCCGAGGCCCAGACAATCGCGTCGGGCTTGGCGACGAGCCCTACGGCACCCGCGATGGCCGCGGCGACGCCGAGAGCACCGGCCACAATGGCCCCAAGCCGTACCATTACGAGCCTCCCGGGTTCGACCCTCCACTCTAGAAGAGATCGCGCCGCGCGGCCACGCCTCCGCGTTGTGATGTCTCACTATGCCCACTACCCTGGGAGCGAACGCCACCCCGTAGCGAAGGAGTGCCCATGTCCGAGCCCAACACGCCCTTCCCCATCGCCATGCGGGGATACGACCGCGACGCCGTCGCGGCGTTTATCGGGCAGTTGGAGGACCAGGTTCGGGACGCACAGCGCGAGGCGGCGGCGGCGAGGGCCGAGGCCGCGCGTACCCAGGCCGAACTCGAATCCGCTCAGGGTTCGCTTCGCGAGTCCGAGAAGCCCAGCTACACGGGCCTTGGCTCCCGCGTGGAGCATCTCCTGCGATCGGCCGAGGAACAGTCGGCCGACGTGCTCGCCCGTGCGAACACGCATGCACAGGAAACCGTCGCGCGCGCGAACTTGGCTGCGCAGCAGCTTCGCGCCCGCGCCGACAACGAGGTCGCGGAGCTCCTCTCACAGACACGCCGGGACGTCGAGGAGATGCGGTCGAAGGCGGAATCGGAGACGGCCCTCCTGCGCGAGACGACCGAGCAGGAGACCTCAGAACTCGTCGAGCGCACCAACCGCGACGTCGAGAGCCAGCGCGCATCGCTCGCGAGCGAGATTGCGGAGAAGCAGGCGTCCGCCGAGCGCGAGGTCAGCGCCATGAAGGCCACGGCGGAAAGGGAAGCGACCGAGCTTCGCGTCAGCACCCAGCGCGAGGCCCAGGAGTTGGCTGACAAGTCCCGCATCGAGGCCGAGCGAGTTACCAACGAGGCCAAGGCGCAGGCCGCCACGATCATCGACGAGGCCCGCGCGGAGCGAGACAAGACGCGTCAGGAAACGCTCCGGCTGCGCGAGGATTTGCAGGTCGAGGCGGCGCAGAAGCGAGAGGACGCCGAGCAGCAACTCAAGCGTCGGTACGACGAGGCGAACGTCGAGTACGAGAAGCTCGTCGCGGACGCTCGTGAGCGCGCGGCGGAGGCCGAGCGGCGAAGCGCCGGGGCACTTGAGCGCGCCGGCGCCACGCGATCCGAGGCCGAGGCGCATGCGGAGACCCTGCTCACCAACGCGCGAAAGAACGCGGACGAAATCATCACCGAGGCCCGCGAGCACGCGGAGAAGATCATGAGCGAGGCCGTCGGCGACGCGGAGCGAGAGAGAAGCACAGCCGCGGCTGCGGTCGACGACCTCAACCGTCAGCGCGAGTCGATTACCTCCTACCTTGACGAGCTGCGCACCCTCCTCGTCTCGGATCCCACGGCCACGCGATCGGCGGAGCGGGCGGCGGCCGTCGCGGCCGTTCTTGAGGAGGGCCGGAATGTTGCGGCTCCCGAGCCAGCACCTGAGTCGGGACCTGAGGCCCCGCTTAAGTCCGACTCCAAATCCGGTTCCGAGTCCGACTCCGACTCCGATTCCGACTCCGATTCCGATTCCGAAACCGAACCCGAGATCCCCAGCGTGTTCACCCCGGTCGAACAACTAGAGGATGTCTTCGCGGAGGTCACACCTCACAAGGGTCCACCCGCAGGCAAGGAATCGGCGCCTGACGAGCCGGGGCAGGACTCGCCTGACGACACCGACGTGCCCGAGCCACCCGCGCCCCTCCGTCTCGACGACTAGCCGTCGGCCGCAGTGTGACCCTGTTCTCCATCGGTAGCGACCCCGGGCATCGCAAGCGCGACGACCGGAACTCGCCCGGAGGCCGTGAAGCCGCCGCCGAACGGACCCTCGCGAGGGCCGAGGGTCTCACCCGTGCCAAGGCCGCCGAAAGCCGAGCCGCTGCGGCCCTGATCCAGGACTTCACCCGAAGAGCCACGGCCGAGGGACTCGCGACGACACGGCTCCTGGCGAGGAGCTATAGCGGGAACGCACGATACCGAACGGACATCGAGGGCTGGTACCTTCGGCGCGATCACTCGATCGGTATCGGAATCGATGGCGGTTTCTATGTCCTCTCTACGCCCACCAGTCTCAGGGCGCGCGTCACGGGCGTCGCCCTCCAACCGACGGATGCCCCACTCGAGCTCGGTCGGGGCGCGCGCGATGGTGAGTCCATTCCGCTCGCCGACGCGCTCGACAAGCGTCTCGCTGCCGGTGACGCGTTCCCCTAGGAGTTGGCGAACAGGGTCGCGATGGCCGCGGCCGAGGCCGCGGGAGCCTCGAGCGGACTGAGGTGACCTACCCCTGCGATCAGTGTCGTCTCGATCCCGAGCGCACGGGCCATCCGGTCGGCGTCCTGGCGGCTCGTGACGCCGTCCATGTCCCCCCAGACGACCACGGACGGCCCTGAGAAGCCCTCGAGGACCGAAGTACGGGCAGGACGCCCAGCCATCGCGCGCTGGCCCCACGCGGCCGCTGCTGGAGGAGTCGCTCCGATGATCGACGCCGCTTCATCGACGACGGACTCGCGTCGTGATCCCATCATGCCAACCAAGCCCTCGGCGGCTTCCCGCGGCTGGGGGAAGGCCGATTCGACCTCGATCGAACGCGCGGCCTCAAGACGCGCGGCACGCTTGGCGTCGTCGTCGGCTTCTGAGCGTGTGTCGAGCAATCCGATCCCCTCGACCACGTCGGGATGACGCTCCGCGATGGCGAGGGCGACGTAGCCTCCCATCGAGCAGCCGACCCAATGCGCCGACGTGGCGCCGATCCCCCCGCGGAGCGTCGCGACGGCAGCGTCGGCAATCGCGTCGATGCTGGGATCGACGTCCGCCCACAGTGGCGTGGTTCCGAAGCCGGGATAGTCGAGCCCATGAGCCGTGATGCCCCGTGCCGCAAGCTCGCGTTCCAGGGGGACCCACATCCGCGAGTGAAGGGGGAAGGCGGGCAACAGGATGACGGGTGGACGGCCGGGAGCGCCCGCGGCGGGAGAGGCTCCCCGGAGACCAACGTGGAGGACGTGCCGGAGCCCGGTCATGGGGAGACCTCGGCCGATGGGTGTCCGTGCCATATCGCGGAGGCTGGCACGCGCGTCGGGAGCGGGGAGCGGGAGGGTGCCACCCGCTCGACGATCTGATCGAGGACGATGCGTACGAAGCGTTCCCCGACCCACAGATGCTTGGCATCGGGCACCGCGACGATCTCGGCTCCTGGAAGGGAGGCGAACGCGACATGGGCCTGGTCCGGGCGCAGGAAGTCGTCGTGCTCGGGGATGAGCGCAACGACGGGCTTCCCGCTCGCCTGCCACGCCACGAGGTCCGCCTCGGTCGCCACCTGCATGGGGGGCGAGAGCAGGATGGCCCCCTCGACGTCGAGCATGCTCCCGTGGCGAAGCGCCACCTCGGTCCCGAAGGACCAACCTACGAGCCACGGGCGCGGAAGGCCCCTCTCTGCCGCGAAGGCGACGGCGGCGCGGGCGTCGAGCCCCTCGCCATCCCCACCGTCGTACGCGCCCTCCGAGGTGCCGCGCGGCGAGTGCGTGCCGCGAGTGTTGAAACGGAGTACCGCGACATTGGCGAGGTACGGGAGCCGCCACGCCGCCTTGCGAAGGATGTGCGAGTCCATGAAGCCGCCGTGGGTCGGGAGGGGGTGGAGCGTCACCAGCGTCGCCTCGATCCCACCGGAGGCTGGAAGCGCAAGTTCGCCGACGAGGGTGAGACCGTCGTCCGTCCGTAGCTCGATATCCTCCCGAACCGCGGGTAGGACCGTGGTGGAGCGGATCTCCGAGAGGTTCCCCTCAGCCACGGGCTCTCCCGAATTTCTCCCAGCAGGTTGTGTGCCAATGACGCCGCTCGTCGGCCGCGACCTCGGGGCCGAAGAGTCCCCCGGCAGCCCACGCGACGACGTGGTTGGACATCGCCGGTATCTCCTGGCCGCACGCGGGGCAGATGTAGGTCCAGTCGCGCTGGCGCGAGATCGCCACGTAGTAGGGCTCTCCGCCCGCGCCGGGCTCGATGCGCGCGGGGAATCCGCTCGTGAGGCGCTCCACATCCAGTTCGGGGTGAGGATCGCCGTAGGGGCGTTTGCGGGACCGGCGTGCCATGCGCTCAGTCTACGTTTGACGCGGCCTCCCTCCGCCCGGCCTAGTAGCTGGTCGGGGGTGTCGTTCCCCCTTCCGGGACCGTGTCGATCTCCGCGATCCGACGCGTTCGAATCGTCTCCTGATACCAGTACGCCGAGTCCTTCCACACGCGCCGCAGGGTGTCGAAGTCGACGCGGAGCAGGCCGAAACGCTGAGAGTAGCCGTGCGCCCACTCGAAGTTGTCCAGGAGCGACCACACCATGTACCCGCGAAGGTCGACACCGTCTTCCATCGCCTGCCTCGCCGCCGTGAGGTGATCGTGCAGGTACGTGACGCGGTCCGCGTCGTGCACCCGACCGTCCGAGGAGACGACGTCGTCGAAGGCCGCGCCGTTTTCCGTCACCATGAGCGGAAGGCCCATGTCGCGGTGCATACGGAGCAGGTGTCCATGGAAGGCCGACGCATCCTGATTCCAGCCCATCGTTGTCACCGGGCCGTGGGGCTGCAGGAATTCGACCATCTCCGAGCCCGGAAAGGCCGTTCCGGCACCTCCCACGTGCCCATCGGCGCCCGGCAGGCCCTGGCCACCAGGGTTGAAACGCACCACGTGGCTCGAGTAGTAGTTCACGCCGATGAGATCGACGCTCCCCCGGACAATGTCCAGATCGCCATCGCGCACGAACGACCAGTCCGTGAGTTCGCGTGTGTCCTCGACGAGGTCGTCGGGGTAGGTCCCCGAGACGAGAGGGTCCATGAAGATTCGGTTGGCAAGAGCATCGATCCGGCGTGAGGCGTCGACATCCGCGGGGTTGGACGGATCCCATGGCCGGGGAATGTGGGTATTCAGGACGAGAGAAACGGTCGCCGCGGGCGCGACTTCTTTGATCGCGTGGCTCGCGAGGCCGTGGGCGAGGTTGAGGTGGTGCGCCGCGGCGAGGGACGCAGCGGGTTCCGTTCTGCTCGGCGCGTGGCTGCCCTGGGAGTATCCCAGGAACGCCGTGCACCACGGCTCGTTGAGCGTTGTCCAGTGCGAGACGCGGTCCCCGAACTCCTCGACGGTACGACGCGCGTATGCCTCGAAGGCGTACGCCGTGTCCCGGTTGGGCCACCCTCCCGCGTCCTCGAGTGGCTGCGGAAGATCCCAGTGGTAGAGCGTGACGAGGGGCTCGATCCCGTGCTTCTCCAGCTCGTCGAGCAGCCGGTGATAGAAGGCGAAGCCCGCCTCATTGAAGGGGCCACTACCCGTCGGCTGGATCCTCGGCCACGCCATACTGAACCGATACGCCGTGAGGCCCATCTCCGCCATCGTCGCGACGTCGTCGGTATACCGGTGATAGTGGTCGTCCGTGATGTCGCCGGTATCGCCGTCGCGGATCATTCCTGGGGTGTGGGCGCGGGTGTCCCAGATGGAGGGGCCACGGCCGTCCTCGGCCACAGCGCCCTCGATCTGGT
Source organism: uncultured Demequinaceae bacterium (assembly GCA_964613755.1). Taxonomy (GTDB): domain Bacteria; phylum Actinomycetota; class Actinomycetes; order Actinomycetales; family Demequinaceae; genus JAFGBM01. Next base: position 8,871 of record CAZTJX010000003.1, read on the forward strand.
AGGAGGCCGTTGCGGCACCGAAGAGGAAGCCGTCGGGGAAGGGCGGGAGTACAGGGGTCATGCGGGAGAGCCTAGCCGAAACGTTTCGACGTTCTGGACGTCCTGGATGTCCACGAGCGTTTCTGGGAACCCCTCAGAACAGGCGCGCAGAGGGATCGTCGACGCCGCGCATCTCCTGGTAATCCAACACGAGGCATCGGATGCCTCGATCCTCCGCGAGGACGCGCGCCTGGGGCTTGATCTCCTGGGCCGCGAAGACCCCTTCGACGGGACTCAGCATGGGGTCCCTGCCCAGGAGCTCGAGGTAGCGCGTCAGTTGCTCGACCCCGTCGATGTCGCCCCTTCGCTTGATCTCGACCGCCACCGTGACTCCAGTCGCCGACCTCGCGAGGATGTCCACCGGGCCAATCGCCGTCGGGTACTCCCTCCGCACGAGCGTGTAGCCCTCGCCCAGGCGCGTGATCTGTTCCGCCAGGAGCGCCTGAAGGTGAGCCTCGACGCCATCCTTGACCAGGCCGGGGTCCGCGCCGAGTTCATGCTCGGTGTCGCTGAGCACCTCGTGAATCTCGATGCGTAGACGGTCCACCGTCTTGCCGTGCTGCACGAGCCAGACGGCGAGCGCACCCCTGGCTAGCGCATCGTCGTCGGGTTCGACCTCGCGCAGGGTGCACGGCGGGCTCATCCAGTTGAGAGGTTTGTAGGATCCGCCGTCGGAGTGAAGGAGCACCGATCCGTCGGCCTTGATCATGATGGCCCGCGTCGCGAGGGGCAGACGGGCATCAAGCCTGCCGGCGTATTCGGCCTCGCACCTTGCGATGACGACTCTCATGCGACAGCGACCCTCATGCGCCCTGCATCACTGCGCGCGGGACATCATTGCACGTCACGCCCATCCTGGGAGTCGGCGATGACGGTGACGATGTCGTTGTGAAACGAGAGGAAGCCCCCCGTGACGGGCACGACGGAGCGCTGGCCTTCAATGTCGTCCACCGCGACGTTCCCCGCTCTGAGTACGGCCATAAATGGCTCATGCGCGGGGTACAACCCGATCGAGCCACCGATGGAAGGAGCCGAGACGAATGTTGCCTGGCCGGACCACCGGACTCCATCCGGGCCGACGATGTCGACGGTGAGCGCCATGTCCTAGGTACTCTCCTTCTGGATGCGCGCCCAGTTCTTCTCGAGGTCCTCAAGCCCGCCGATGTTGAAGAAGGCCTGCTCGGAGATCTGGTCGAAGTCCCCCTTCACGATTCCCGAGAATGCCTCGACGGTCTCCGTGAGGGGGACGGTCGACCCGGGGACACTCGTGAACTGCGTGGCCATGTAGGTGTTCTGCGACAGGAACTGCTGAATCTTCCGTGCGCGGGACACGATGATCCTGTCCTCCTCGCTCAGCTCGTCGACGCCCAGGATGGCGATGATGTCCTGGAGCTCTTTGTTGCGCTGGAGAATGGCCTTGACCGCCGAGGCGGTCTTGTAGTGATCCTTCCCCACGAACCGGGGGTTGAGGATACGCGAGGACGACGCGAGGGGATCGACGGCGGGGTAAAGGCCCCTTGACGCAATCTCGCGACTCAGCTCCGTCGTCGCATCCAGGTGGGCAAACGTCGTCGCAGGCGCGGGGTCCGTGTAGTCATCCGCGGGCACGTAGATCGCCTGGAGCGACGTGATCGAGTGCCCACGCGTCGAGGTAATGCGCTCCTGGAGGCGGCCCATCTCGTCCGCGAGGGTGGGCTGATAGCCCACGGCGGAGGGCATACGGCCGAGGAGCGTCGAGACCTCCGAGCCGGCCTGGGTGAACCGGAAGATGTTGTCGATGAAGAGCAGCACGTCCTGGCGCTGGACGTCGCGGAAGTACTCGGCCATCGTGAGGGCAGAGAGGGCGACGCGAAGCCGCACGCCCGGCGGCTCGTCCATCTGACCGAAGACCAGGGCCGTCTGCTTGATGACACCTGACTCCGTCATCTCCGCGATGAGGTCGTTGCCCTCGCGGGTCCGCTCCCCCACCCCGGCGAAGACCGAGACGCCGTTGTGGTTGTTGGCTACGCGGTAGATCATCTCCTGGATCAGCACGGTCTTGCCGACGCCTGCGCCGCCGAAGAGGCCAATCTTGCCACCCTCGACGTACGGAGTCAGGAGGTCGATGACCTTGATCCCCGTCTCGAACATCTTGGTCTTTGGCTCGAGCTGGTCGAAGGCAGGGGGCTGGCGGTGGATGGGCCAGCGCTCCGTGATCTCGGTCGTCTCTCCTGGCTCGGCGTTGAGAACCTCGCCAATCACGTTGAAGACGCGACCCAAGGTCACGTCGCCAACGGGAACGGAGATCGGCGCTCCCGTGTCACGCACCTCGGTGCCGCGGACAAGTCCATCCGTCGGCTTGAGCGCGATCGCCCGCACCATGTTGTCGCCGAGGTGCTGCTCAACCTCGAGCGTCATGTGCAGGATCTCCTCACCCTCGCCCTCTCCCTGTCCCCTCAGGTCGATGTCCAGCTCGAGAGCGTTGTACATGTCCGGAATGGCGTCCGCCGGGAACTCGATGTCGACGACGGGGCCGATCACGCGCGCGACGCGGCCGATCGCCTGCGCGCCCGATGGCTGCGTGGCACTCGCCTTCTTCGCCGGCTTCTTGCCCGTCGGCTTCTTGCCCGTTGGCTTCTTGGTCGGGGGCGTCTTCTTGGGCGTGGTGGGCATGTCCTTCTCTCCGGTCACGATGAGGCCGCGAGCGCATCCGCGCCCGAGACGATTTCGCTAATCTCTTGGGTGATCTCCGACTGACGAGCCGCGTTGGCACGCCTGACGTGGTCGCGGATCATGTCTTCCGCGTTGGACGTCGCCGTGTTCATGGCGCGCTGGCGCGAGGCAAGCTCACTCGCCGCAGACTGGAGCAGGTGGCTGTAGATGCGCGCCTCGATGTACCACGGGAGAAGCGCGTCGAGCACCTCCTCGGCCGAGGGTTCGAAGTCGTACAGAGGCGAGATTCCGCCACTTGACTCGTCCTCGACGACCTGCAACGGAAGCGCCCTGATAAGCCGAGACTCCTGGTTGACCATCGAGTGGTAGCGGGTGTACGCGACGTGAATCTCGGCGACGCCGCCCTCGTCGGCGGGGGCCAGGAAGGCCGCGAGCAGGGTGCGCGCGATGTCCTGCGCCCTCTCAAGGGAGGGGGAATCGGATTCCCCTGTCCATTGCCCCGCGAGGGGACGATGGCGGAAGGAGAAGTACGAGGCTCCCCGACGGCCGGCGACATACTGCACGACCTCCTTGCCCTGCTCCATCAGCTGTTCGCGGAGCCGCTCTGACGACCGCAGCGCATTCGCGGTGTAGGCGCCCGCCATGCCGCGATCCGCCGTCACAACCAGGAGCGCCACCCGGTTGGTGTCGGTGCGCTCGGTGGTGAGGGGGTGCACGACGCTGGCGTGCTCGGCGACCGCCTCGATTGCATGGGTAATCGCCTTGGAGTACGGCGAAGCCGCCCCCACACGCTGTCGCGCCTTCCCGATGCGCGACGCGGCAATAAGTTCCATCGCGCGGAAGATCTTCTTGAGCGACTGAGTCGACCGGATCTGCTGCCGATAGACGCGCTGCTTGGCACCCATGCTGCGCTACGACCTCCTCGTCCGCTTCACGATCTGCTCCTGCTCGACCTCGACATCGATGCCGTCCGCGACCGTCGACTCCGTCGTCAGTTCCGCGTTCTCCGTCCCCGTAAACGTCGAGAGGTAGTCATTGACGGCCACGTTCAACTCAACCTCAAGTTCCTCAGAGAGCAACCCCGTTGAGGCGATCCGGCCGAGGATGGACGTATTGCGGCGCAGGTGGTCGAGCAACTGTCGCTCGAAGCGCAGTACATCGGCTAGCGGGAGCTGGTCAAGCTTGCCCTTGGTGCCCGCCCAGATGGAGACGACCTGCTCCTCGATCGGGTAGGGCGCGTACTGGGGCTGCTTAAGAAGTTCCATGAGCCGCCCGCCGCGCGCCAACTGCTGTCGAGACGCGGCGTCGAGGTCGGAGGCGAACATCGCGAAGGCTTCCAGCGAACGGTATTGGGCGAGGTCAATCTTGAGCGTTCCCGAGACCTTCTTCATCGCCTTGACCTGTGCCGCGCCGCCGACGCGCGACACCGAGATGCCCACGTCGATCGCGGGTCGCTGGTTGGCGTTGAAGAGGTCGGACTGGAGGAAGATCTGTCCGTCCGTGATGGAAATGACGTTGGTCGGAATGTAGGCCGAGACATCGTTGGCCTTGGTCTCGACGACGGGGAGCCCCGTCATCGAACCCGCCCCGAGATCGTCGGAGAGCTTCGCGCAGCGCTCGAGGAGCCGAGAGTGTAGGTAGAAGACGTCGCCCGGATACGCCTCGCGCCCCGGCGGACGGCGAAGCAGGAGGGAGACGGCCCGGTAGGCCTCTGCCTGCTTGGACAAGTCGTCGAAGATGATGAGAACGTGTTTGCCGCTATACATCCAGTGCTGGCCGATCGCCGAGCCGGTGTATGGCGCGAGGTACTTAAATCCTGCGGGGTCGGACGCGGGGGACGCGACGATCGTCGTGTAGTCAAGCGCACCAGCCTCGTCGAGCGCGGCGCGGACGGAGGCAATCGTCGAACCCTTCTGCCCGATCGCGACGTAGATGCACCGCACCTGCTTCGACGGGTCCCCGGTTTCCCAGTTCGCCTTCTGGTTGATGATCGTATCGATCGCAATTGCGGTCTTCCCTGTCTGGCGGTCACCGATGATCAACTGGCGCTGCCCGCGACCGATGGGAATCATGGCGTCGATGGCCTTGAGCCCGGTCTGGAGGGGTTCGTGGACCGATTTTCGGCTCATGACACCCGGGGCCTGCAACTCGAGCGCGCGGCGGGATTCGGTCTCGATCTCCCCTAGACCGTCAATAGGTGTGCCGAGGGGGTCGACGACGCGCCCGAGGTATCCGTCTCCGACGGCAACGGACAGCACCTCGCCCGTGCGGTGGACCTCCTGACCCTCCTCGATACCGGAGAACTCCCCCAAGACGACGACGCCGATCTCGCGCACGTCGAGGTTCAGCGCGAGGCCGAGAGTGCCATCTTCGAAGCGGAGCAACTCGTCCGCCATGGCTCCGGGAAGTCCGTTGACCTGGGCGATGCCATCCGCGGCGAGCGTTACGTGCCCCACCTCGGACTCGACGTTGCCCGAGGGCTCGTACGACTTCACGTACGTATCGAGCGCCGCCCGAATCTCGTCCGGACTGATCGTCAACTCAGCCATTCCTTTGTCTCCTGTCGTACCCGTGTGAGCGGGAGCGGCCGGCGCTAGCCGACCAACCTTCGTCGTGCCTCGTCGAGTTTGTTCAGCATCGTGCCATCCACGACCCTGTCCCCGACCTGAATCCTCATGCCGCCGATCACCTTGGGATCGACGGAAACGTTCACCTGTACATCGCGCCCGAGCGACGCGCGCAGCAGGGTCGTCAACCGCTCCCGGTGCGCCGCGGTCAGTGCAACGGCTGCCGTCACCTCAACGACGGACTTCTCTCGCCGCGCCGCCGCCGTCGCGATGTAGTACACGATCGCCTGGGCGAAACGACGCTTGCGGGGCTGCCGCGCGGCCCGCTCGACGAGCGCGAGGGTCGTCGAGCCAATGGAGTCTCCGAAGAGGTCGCGGGCAAGCTGCGATCGGGCGTCGGGATCCGAGGAGCGATCACCGAGGGCGGTGAGGACGTCGCGCTCGGCCTCGAGTAACCGCTTGATCCTGAACATATCTTGCTCGAGCTCGCCGAGGACGCCCTGCGACTCGGCGGATGCGAGGTGGGTCGCCACCGCGGCGTCCTCAATCGCGTCGCCCAGGTCGTTCGCGTGGATCCACCGCCGATTCGCGAAGGCGGAGACGACGTCCCTCACCCGCGGATCAAAGTCCCCGAAGAGCGCCGAGACCAGCGTTCCCTTGTCGGTTCCGGGCCGCGCCGGGTCGGTGAGGGCTCGGCAGAGCGAACCGGAAGAGTCCAGGGCGTCAACCACGGCGAACAACTGCTCCGCGAGCCGCGTAGCATCCGCGCCGGCTGCCGTCGCGATCGCGTCGAACTCCCGCAGGACCGCGTCCCTGGAAACCTCACTCATTCCTCGCACGGTCAGCCCTCCGCCTTAGCCGAGGCGTCCATCTCGTCGAGGAAGGCATCGATCACGCGCTGCTGCCGCTCGTCGTCAGCCAGGGCCTCACCCACGATCCGGCCCGCGAGTTCGGTCGCGAGGGCCCCGACGTCGCCTCGTAGCGCGGTAATCGTCTGCTGACGCTCCGCCTCGATCTGCCGCAGGGCAACCGTAGTGAGGTGCTCGGCATCCTTCACGGCACCCTCCCGTGCCTCCCGAAGGATCTTGGTCGCCTCGATGCGTGCGTCGTCCCGCAGGCGCGCGGCTTCGGCCCTGGCCTCCGTGAGTTGAGCGGTGTACTCGCGTAGCGCAGCCTTTGCCTCGTTCTGGGCCGCCTCCGCACGGGCCATCCCCCCCTCGATCAAGTCGGCACGCTCGTCGAGGATCGTGGTGAGCCTCGGCATGATCCACTTGGTGAAGGCGAGGACAATCAACCCGAAGACGACGATGGACCACAGGAGGTCGTAGCTCGCCGGGAGAAGCGGGTTGGGAAGATCCTCCCCGCCCTCCTCTCCCGCGAGAACGAGAAGTCCCGCGATCATCACTTGAGGACGAAGCCCGCGACGAGCCCGAGGAGCGCGAGCACCTCGACGAAGGCGACACCGATCAGCATGGTCATGCGGAGCTGTGCCGCAATCTCCGGTTGGCGTGCCATGCTCTCCACGGTCTTGCCCACGAGGATACCGAGGCCGATGCCGGGGCCGAGCGTCGCTAGTCCGTAGCCGAGCGTCGCGATGTTCCCCGAGATTGCTGCCATGTTCGTAGTGTCCACTGGTCTTCCTTCTGTTCGGGCCCGCCCGCTGGGCGGGCGAGGCTAGTGCGCTTCCTCGACGGCCAACGTCAAATACACGGCCGAGAGGATAGTGAAGATGTACGCCTGAAGTAGCGCCACCGCGATTTCAAAGAGGGTGAAGAGTAGGCCTGCAGTAAGAGAGACGGCGCCGAATCCGCGCATCGCGCCGCTCGCAGTGAAGAAGAAGTACTGGGTCCCCGAGAAGCACAGGACGAGGAGGAGGTGCCCCGCGATCATGTTCGCCGTGAGTCGGAGGGCGAGCGTCGCCGGCCGGAGAAGGAACACCTGCAGGGCCTCGATGGGGGTTAGGAGTATGTAGACCGGCCAGGGAACTCCCTCCGGGAAGAGGCTGAGGCGGAGGTACTTCCACAGCCCGTGCTGCTGAATCCCCGCGCCGAGGTAGATGAGGTACACCCAGACGGCCATGACGATCGGCAGACCGATGAGCGACGTCGCAGAGAGGTTGAGGAAGGGGATGACGCCCGTGAGATTGAATACGACGATCGCGAGGAACAGCGTCGTGAGGAAGGGAACGAAGCGCTGGGCGCGCTCCTTGCCCATGACCTCCTCCGCGATCTGAACGCGCACGAAGTCGAGAGCGATCTCTACGATCGCCTGACCGCGGCGCGGGACGACGCGGGCGCGCTGCGCCACGATCGCGAAAACCCCGATCAGAACTGCGGCCGCAAGCACCCGGATGACGGTGATGCGGTTGACCTCGAAGATCGTGCCCTCGAACAGGAGCGCATGGGGAAAGAAGTCCAGCACCGAGGGGGGGTGAAACTCGCCAGATTGAAACAGCCACGACCAGAAATCGTGCTGGGAGGTCCCTGCGGGGTCCGCACCGTCACCAGCGGAAGCCATCGGGGCGACGATCGTCGCCATGGTCAACATGGCCCTCCATCGATAGGCCTCACGCGGGCGCCTTGGAACGCCGGGGCCGTGCTTGGGACGGCATCGAGCCTAACCTATTCGGCCGGGGACTTCGAATCTGGAATCGCGTAGGGCACGCGCCCCGATCGCACGGCCCACAGGTCCACCGCGAGCGAGGCGATGACCCCAGCCATCAGGGTCCAGCCGAACGCGCCCCGATGGAACCCCTCCACCCGAGTCAGCACAGCGACGACGACCAGAATCATGGCCATCTTGCCCAACCACGTCCCCGCAACGAGCGCGCCGAAGACGGCCGCCGGGCGGTCGTAAGCGATGAGCATCGAGGCGGGAGTGGCGAGCCCGGCCAACGTGGCAACACCACCACCGATGGCTCCGGCGGCCGCGCCCCCCGGCCCGTCGAGCACCCATGCCACCGCGATCCCCACCACGGTGATCGCCGTCATCGCGATCCCGACGCCACGGAGTGCCGTGCGATAAACCGCCCGTTCCTCAGTCACGGGTTCGCTCCCGTCGCGACTTCCGCCGCCTCGTCCCGGCCAGAGGCGGTTCCGCCATCAGGCCCCCGGCGACGGCGAATACCGGAAACCGCGGAGCGGCCGACCGCGAGTACCCGTGATCCCGCCGACGACAGAACACGTGCGAGCGCATCGCGGAACTTGGGCGAGAACGTCACCACCCCCGCCAGGACGACCCCTATCCCCAGCACCGTCAACGCCTCTGACGTCCCCATGAAGACGAGCGAGACGGTCCCGAAGCTCAGCACAGCCGTCCAAACGTAGAGCACGACGACGGCCCACCGGTGAGAGTGCCCGAAGCGGAGCAACTGGTGGTGAAGGTGGTGAGAATCCGGGGCCCACGGGGACTCGCCGCGGATCGTGCGTCGGATGATGGCGAGAGCCATGTCGGCGAGCGGTACGGCGACCACCATGATCGGTAGGACGATCGGGACGATGGCGGGGACGCTCTCGCGCTCGCCCACGATTTCTGGATCGATCTGACCGGTGACGATGATCGCCGCGGCGGCGATCGTCAACCCCAGCACCATGGCACCCGAATCCCCCATGAAGATCCTCGCCGGGTGAACGTTGTGCGGGAGAAAGCCGAGACAGGCGCCGACGAGGGCGGCGAGGATCATCGTCGCGAGGCTTGAGTAGTCACCCGGCGAGGCGTCGCGCGCGAGGATGTACGTGTAGATGAAGAACGCAGAGGCTCCGATAGCGATCATGCCCGCGGCAAGTCCGTCGAGTCCGTCTACGAAGTTCACCGCGTTGATCGCGATCACGACGCTGACCATCGTCGCGGCGAGAGAAAGGGGGCTCGAGGCGATCGTCACCCCCGCGATCGGCACGGTGACGAGCTGGACCCCTCCCCAGGCGAGGATCCATGCCGCGAAGACCTGCCCGGCGAGCTTCGCCATCCAGTCGAGGTCGTACACGTCGTCAATCACGCCGAGGAGGCAGACGAGTCCCGCCCCGCCAAGGACCGCCCAGGCGGCTCCCGAGACCTCGAAGACCCGTCCGAGGAAGGGCACGCGACTCGCCGCGACGATGGCCGCGACCATGCCCAGGTAGATCGCGACGCCGCCGAGGCGGGCCGTGGGCACCAGATGGACGTCGCGGTCGCGGACCGCAGTCACCGCCCCGATCCGGTAGGCGAGGTGACGCATCGCCGGTGTCGCGACGTAGGAGACGAGGGCGGCGATGACGACAAGCGTGAGATAGACCTTCACCCGGTGCGTCCCCCTTCCAACACTGCCTCGCCCACGATGGCCGCGATCTCGTGGCGGTGTAGGGCCCCCTCTCGCATGATGCGAACGTGATCGCCCGTCGCGTCGACGATGGTCGAGGGCTCTCCGATGGGGGTCTCGCCGCCGTCGAGGTACACGGCCACCGCGGATCCCAGTTGCCACTCCGCCCCCTCGACGGACGTCGCGGGAGGTCCACCCGTACGGTTCGCGCTGGTCACGGCCATGGGACCCGTACGGATGAGAAGCGCGAGCGCAACGGGGTGCTCTGGCACACGGAGCGCAACCGTCCCGCCCGTCTCACCCAGGTCCCACGCGAGCGTCGGCTGCGCGTTGACGATGATGGTGAGGGGCCCCGGCCAGAAGGCCTCCATGAGCGCGCGGACATGCTCGGAAATGTCTCGCCCGATCCCGTCGACCGTTCCCGCGGACGGGATGAGCACCGGTGGCGGCATCTCGCGCCCACGCCCCTTGGCCGCGAGAATCGCCTCGACCGCCTCGGGCCGGAACGCGTCGCAGCCGATCCCGTAGAGGGTATCGGTGGGGAAGACGACGGCCTCTCCATGCTCGACGGCGTGGACGGCCGCATCGATCGACGGGCCCCACGACGCCGGGTCGAAGGCGGGAAGGATCACGTGGGCCAGTCTCGCACGGCTCAGGCGCGGGTCGCCACGATGAAGCGCTCGCGCCCCGCACGATCCGTTCCGGTCTCGATCCCTCCCCACTCCCCCGTCGAGGCGAGCGCGGAACGGACCGCCTCACCCTGTTCGTCGCCGTGCTCCATGACGAAGGTTCCGTCGGGCCGCAACAGCCGCGCGGCCGCGGTCGCGATACCGCGGGGAACCTCGAGACCGTCGGCGCCCAAACCGAAGAGCGCGACGGCGGGATCGTGATGGGCGACCTCGGGATCGCGCGGGGTCGCCCCCGGGGGAATGTACGGAGGATTCGCCACCACGATGTGGAACGTCCCGTCGCCGGAGGAGAGCGCGGTACGTGCGTCCCCGAGCATCGGCCGAAGGCGGTCGCGAACGACCGGTTCCTGAGCCTCGACATTGCGCTCGAGGTAGGCGTAAGCGGCGGCGTCGAGTTCGACAAGGCTGACCGTCGCCGAAGGCACCTCGGCTGCGATCGCGATCCCGATCGCCCCCGATCCTGCGCAGAGATCCGCGACGAGTGGGGCCGTGCCGCTCGTGGAGAGGGCGTGCGCCACGCCGATCGCGTGGCCAGCGACCACCTCGGTTTCCGGTCGGGGCACGAACACCCCCGGGCCCACCTCGAGGACAAGGCCCCGGAACGCCGCCACTCCCAGAATGTGCTGGAGGGGCTCTCGTGCCGCCCGGCGGGCGAGGGCGGACTCGAGCGTGGCGGTTTCGAGGGTGTCGGGGACGGCGTCCCCCCGTGCCATGCGGACGCGAACCTCCGATGCCTCAAGGGCCGTGGCATACGCGACGAGCGCCGTGGCGTCGATCATGGGGCTCGCGACACCCTCGCGGGCGAGTCGTGCCGAGGCCGCATGGACGAGTGCCTGAAGGGACCCTTCGGTCACGGAACTACTCTTCGGGAGCGGAGAGGCGATCGGCCTCGTCGGCATCGATCGCGGACTGGATGACGGGCCCGAGATCTCCCGACAGGACCTGATCCAAGTTGTAGGACTTGTACCCGGTGCGGTGGTCGGCGATCCGATTCTCGGGGAAGTTGTAGGTGCGGATGCGCTCGGAACGGTCGACGGTACGCACCTGGGAGCGGCGCATATCCTGAGCCTCGGCCTCCTGGGCCTCGCGCTGGGCCGCGAGGAGGCGCGCACGGAGAATGCGGAACGCCGACTCCTTGTTCTGCAACTGACTCTTCTCGTTCTGGCAACTCACGACCAGGCCGCTCGGGATGTGCGTCAGGCGGACGGCCGAGTCGGTGGTGTTGACCGACTGCCCGCCGGGCCCCGAGGAGTGGAAGACGTCCACCCGAACGTCATTCGGATTGATCTCGATGTCGACGACCTCTTCGGCCTCGGGGAAGACGAGCACACCGGCGGCCGAGGTGTGGATGCGGCCCTGCGATTCCGTGGTCGGAACCCGCTGCACGCGGTGGACTCCACCCTCGTACTTGAGGTTCGCCCAGACACCGTTCTCGGGCTCGGGTGTGCCCTTCGCCTTGATGGCAATGGAGATGTCCTTGAACCCACCGAGCTCGGTTTCCGTCGCGTCGAGCACCTGGGTCGCCCATCCCTGCCGCTCCGCAAACTTGAGGTACATCTTCACCAGGTCGCCTGCGAAGAGTGCCGATTCGTCGCCACCCTCGCCCGCCTTGACCTCGAGGATGACGTCGCGCGCGTCGTCGGGATCCCGCGGAAGGAGGATGCTTCGGAGGGCCGCTTCGGCCTCGTCCACCGCCTCTCGGAGCGCGGGAACCTCGGCGGCGAACTCGGGGTCGGCCGCGGCCATGCCTTCCGCCGCGGCAAGGTCGCCCGCTGCTGCTTCCCAGGCCCGGTGGGCCGCGACGACGCGACCCAACTCGGCGAAGCGTCGTCCCAGGGTCCTTGCCCGCACGGCGTCGGCGTGCACGGCGGGATCGGAGAGCTGCCGCTCAATATCCGCATACTCGTCCAGCAGGGGCTGGACGGCGGAGAAGTTCTCAGCCATCGCGGTCGTCCCCCGCGGGGACTACTTCGCGGCCTTCGTGCCGTAGCGCTTCTCGAACCTCGCGACGCGACCGCCGGTGTCAAGGATCTTCTGCTTGCCCGTGTAGAACGGGTGGCACTCGCTGCACACGTCGGAGTTGATCACGCCGTTCTTGGCGGTGCTACGCGTGGTGAACGTGTTCCCGCAGGTGCACGTGACGACGGTCTCCACGTACTCCGGATGGATGTCCTTCTTCATGATCTCCCTTAACGGCCCCCGGGTCGGACGCGAATCTCGCGCCCGTGAACCGTGAGGCCAGCGACAAGCGTACTACCTGGCTGGTTACGAATCCTCGTGCCCGTTGCCCGGGGTGGTCTTCTGGACCTGAAGCAGGAACTCGACGTTCGTCTTGTTCTCCTTGAGCTTCTGGAGGAGTAGCTCGATGGCCTGCTGCATATCGAGCGCGCTGAGCACGCGGCGCAGCTTCCACGCGACCTTGAGCTCGTCGGGCGGGAGCAGGATCTCTTCGCGGCGCGTGCCAGAGGCGTCCACATCGACGGCAGGGAAGATGCGCTTGTCCGCGAGGTTCCTGCTGAGCTTGAGCTCCATGTTTCCGGTGCCCTTGAACTCCTCGAAGATAACCTCGTCGGCCTTCGAGCCGGTCTCGACGAGCGCCGTCGCGAGGATCGTGAGCGAACCGCCGTGCTCGATGTTCCGTGCGGCGCCAAAGAAGCGCTTGGGCGGGTAGAGCGCGGACGAGTCTACGCCCCCCGAGAGGATTCGACCGGACGCTGGAGCACTGATGTTGTAGGCGCGGCCGAGGCGTGTAATCGAGTCGAGCAGGATCACCACGTCCTTGCCCGACTAG
>CAZTJX010000004.1:0-6196 GCA_964613755.1 uncultured Demequinaceae bacterium
CGAGCTCCCCGCTGGCGCCAGCTTCCTTTTCGTCGAGACCGGGGGCGACACCCCGGAGGAGGCCGCCGCGGCCATGAGGGGGATTGCCGAGTGCTCGGGCGCCGTGGACCATCGGATCGTTCCGGACCCCAAGGAAGCCACCCGCCTGTGGGCGATCCGCGCTGACGGGGCGGGCCTGGCCGGTCGTACAGAGAAGAACGTCGAAGCATGGCCGGGATGGGAGGACGCTGCCGTCCCCCCGCGGAACCTTGGCCCCTATCTCAGGGAATTCGATCAACTGATCGAGAGTCACGGGATTTCCGGACAGAAGTACGGGCACTTCGGCGAGGGGTGCGTTCACATGCGGCTGGATTTCCCGCTCCGTGACAACGTCCCGGCCTTCCGCGACTTCATGGAGGCCGCCGCGGACCTCGCCGTCAAGCACGAAGGAACCATCACCGGCGAACACGGTGATGGGCGCGCCCGGAGCGAACTCCTGTCCCGGCAGTACTCACCCGCAGCGATCCGCGCCTTCTCCGAGATCAAGGGCTTCTTCGACCCCGACAACCTCCTGAACCCGGGCATCGTCGTGGACCCGCGCCCCCTGGATGCGGACCTGCGCCGACCCGCCGCCCCCGTTGTGAAGCGCAAGGCCGGCTTCGCGTTCGAGCACGACCACGGCGACCTGAGCGAAGCCGTCCACCGGTGCACGGGTGTAGGGAAGTGCCGTGCGGACAGCATCGACCAGGGCACCGGGTTCATGTGCCCGAGTTACGAGGCGACGAAGGACGAGAAGGACGTCACGCGCGGGCGGGCGCGCGTGCTGCAGGACGCGATCAACGGCTCGCTCGTCCGTGGCTTGACGGCGCCCGAGGTCATCGAGTCGCTCGACCTCTGCCTCGCCTGCAAGGCGTGCTCGTCCGACTGCCCCTCGGGCGTGGACATGGCCGCGTACAAGTCGGAGATCCTCTACCGGCGCTACCGGCGCAGGCCGCGCCCGATGATGCACTACGTGCTCGGATGGCTTCCCCGCTGGCTGCGCCTCATTACGCGAGCCCCTCGCCTCTTCAATGCCCTGCTCGCGCCGCGATGGATCGAGCGGCTCGTCCTGAGGTTCGCCGGCCTCGATACGCGCCGCCACATGCCGCGCTTCGCGGCCACGTCGTTCCGAAGAAGCGAGGCGTCGAAGTCGCGCCGCGTCGCCTCTCCCCCCACGGGAGGCGGCCGCATCCTGCTCTGGACCGACTCCTTCACGAACGGCATGGAGCCCCAGATCCCCGAGGCGATCATCGCGGTCCTCGAGGACGCGGGCATCGAGGTCATCATCGCGGCCCAGGAGGCGTGCTGCGGCGTCACCTGGATCACCACCGGCCAGCTGGAGGGCGCGAGGGCACGCATGGACAAGCTCCTCGGCGTTCTCGGCCCGTTCGCCGTCAACGGCATCCCGATCGTCGGCGTCGAGCCCTCGTGCACCGGGACGCTGCGCTCCGACCTCGTCGAGCTCCTGCCCGCCGATCCGCGCGCCCGCGCCGTCGCGGGGGGCGTCTTCACGCTCGCCGAGGTGCTCACCGGTCGCGCGCCCGTGAGGCCACGCGAGGGCTGGGCACCGCCCGACCTCTCGGACATCACCGCCGTCGTCCAGCCCCACTGCCACCACCACTCGGTCATGGGCTTCGGTGCCGACCGCGAGCTCCTCGCGGCGACGGGCGCCACGGTCGTCGAGGCGTCGGGCTGCTGCGGCATGGCCGGGATGTGGGGCACGACGCCCGATCACTACGAGACCTCGGTCAAGGTCGCCGAGACCTCGCTGCTTCCCGCCCTCGCCGACGCGCCGGAGGGCTCGGTCTACCTCGCGGACGGCTACTCGTGCCGTACCCAGGCGGACGACCTCGCGGGGGTCACGGGGAAGCACCTCGCGCAACTCCTGGCCGAGCGCGCGGGGCAGGCGAAGTCGAACGGCGGGGACGCCGCGAAGTAGAACGGGCCGAGCTCAGTCGAGCGAGGCGAGGAACGTCGCCATATGCGCGTTCAACTGCCCGGACTCCACGAGGAATCCGTCGTGGCCCACGTCCGAGTGGACCATCTTCACGCCGTGCGAGCCGCTCAGGTACGCGTCGAGAAGCTCGGAGTTCTTCACGGGGTAGAGGCGATCGGAATCGACGGCGACAACGAGGGCCGGGATGTCGACGCCCGCGAGTGCCACCTCAATCCCGCCCCGATCTCGCCCCACGTCGTGAGATTGGATGGACTGCACGAGCACGACGTAGGTGTTCGCGTCGTAGCGCAGGGCCAGCTTGCGGGCGTGGTGCTCGAGATAGGACTGGACCGCGAACTTCCCGCCATGGCCGATCGGGTCGGAATCCCCCTGGTGGGAGCGTCCGAAGCGTTCGGCGAGCTCACCCTCGGAGCGGTAGGTCGTGTGCGCGATCATGCGCGCGACTCCCATGCCCGCGTGGGGCCCATCCCCGTCGGCCGCATCGTAGAAGTCGCCACCGCGGAACTTGGGGTCGGCGCGGATTGCAGCGAGCTGAGACGTTGACCACGCGATCTGGTCCGCCGTCGTGGCCGCCGTCGCGCCGACGGGGGCTATCGCGCGGACGCGGCCGGGGGCCATGATCGCCCATTCGATCGCGCGCATTCCCCCCATGGACGGTCCGGCGATGAGTTTCCACGAGGAGATTTCGAGAATGTCCATGAGGGCGATCTCGGCCCGCACCATGTCGCGCAGCGTCAGGTAGGGGAAGCGGGAGCCCCAGGGCTTGCCATCGGCGGGGTGGGGGGAAGCGGGCCCGGTGGAGCCCTGGCACCCTCCCGGTACGTTCGCGCAGACGACGAAGTACTTCTCGGTATCGATGGGGCGGCCGGGACCGACCATCGAGTTCCACCAGCCGCCGGTGTGGTGCCCCTCCTCCGCTGGACCGGTGACGTGAGAGTCCCCCGTCAGCGCGTGGGCGACGTAGATCGCGTTGTCCCCCGCGGCGTTCAGCTCGCCCCAGGTCTCGTAGGCCAAACGAACGGCAGGAAGAGTACCGAGGGGGTCGACATCGAGCGCGAGGTCGCCAATCTCGGCAAACAAGCGGTGCCCGGGCGGGTCGCCATCACGCCAGGCGGCCGACGCCGGTGGGGGCGCGTCAGCCCGTGGGCCTAGGTCAGAGGCCCACGCGTCCGATTCGATAATGTCGTCATCCATGCCGACAACAACACTAGGGGAACGAAACGGGGGTCGCGGACCCGTACCGCGACGCAACTCGACCGAACCGACCGCGACGGACAAGAGTGACAAATCTCACAGTGTCCAGGCATGCGGGTCTGCTTACCATCGGACATAAGGGACGCGACAACTGAGGAGTGGTGTCCGGCACGGCCGACGAGGCGATTGCCGCCCCGTGGGCGCGACGGATTGGATAGGACGATGGCAGGGATATCCCCCAACGGGGTTACCGAGGTCGCGGCTCGGCTTACACCGCGTATCGTCCACGCATTCTCCGCGCTTCTCCTCGCATTCGTGGGCCTCGTGGTGCTCGCGCCGGCCTCCGAGGCGGCGAACTATCCGGGCTACGCGCAAGTTCAGGCGGCAAAGAAGGCCGTAAAGAACGCCAACGCGACGGTCGCTCAGCTCGATGCCGCCATCGCCCAACTCAGCGATGCCCTCCACGAGTCGGATGTCGCGGTGCGCGCGGCGGACGACGCCTACGCTGCCGCGCAAGAGAAGAACGAACGGGCCCAACTCGCGCTCTTCCTGGCAAACGCGCGGGCGGACGAGGCGGATCGGGCGCTCGAAGATGCGCGCGTGGACCTCGCGGCCGTTGCCAGGGCGCAGTACCGTTCCGGGGGCCAGCTTGGCTCACTTGAGGCAGTCGCCACGTCCACCGGGTTCAAAGACATCGTCGCTCGAACGGAGGCGCTCGAACGTGCGGAGGGTTCGGCCGAAGTGGCCGTGGACCGGGTCCGTGCCGCCGAAGTCGTTCAGCAGACCCTTCGCGACTTCGCCAAGCAGGCATCGGAGAACGCGATCACCTCGGAGAACGAGGCGAAGGATGCGCTCGCGGCGGCGATCGAGGCATTCGCCCAGGCCGAGCAAGCACTCGCCGAGACCAAGGTGGCCCGCGACGAGGCGATCGCACGCCTTGCCCAACTTCAACGCACGTCTCTGACGCTCGCGAGCCAGCGCCAGGCGGGTCTCGCTGCGGCACGCGCGGCGAGCGCCAACCGGCGCGCCACAGCACGAGCGCCCTCCGGCTCTCCCCCCGTCGGCGGCTACTCCAAGGGAACCACGGTCAAGGGGGAGGCGGCCGTCAACTTCGCTCTTGCTCAACTCGGCAAGATGTACCAGTACGGGGCCGCGGGCCCGAACCGCTGGGATTGCTCGGGGCTGACCATGGTCGCGTGGAGGAACCAAGGGGTCTACCTTCCGCGCTCCTCGAAGAGCCAGTACGCCTACGTCAAGAAGGTGCCCTACTCACAACTCCGGGCGGGCGACCTCATCTTCTGGGGGTCGGGCCGCAATCCCTCACGCGTGTATCACGTCTCGATGTACGTGAGGAACAACATCATCGTCGAGGCGACGAAGACCGGTTACCCGGTCAAGACGCGGGACTACCGCAACTGGGCCGCGGGTGACCGCATGCCCTACGCGGGTCGCCCCTAGTTGTCCCCTCGTCGCCGGACCCTGGTCCTCGGTCAGGGACCCTAATGGCCCTCGTGGCCCCCGAAGTGGGTACCCTCGGCACGCTTGTACGAAGCCGTCACCTCGGTCTCTGCTTCGAGGCGACCCACCCAGGTCGCGCCCTCAACCGACTTGCCGGGCTCGAGGTCCTTATAGACCTCGAAGAAGTGCTGGATCTCCAGTCGGTGGAAGTCGCTGACATCGCTCAACTCGCGCCGCCACGCGGCCCGCTGATCCGCCATGGGGACGCAGAGGACCTTGTCATCGGGACCCGCCTCGTCGCGTATGCGGAACATCCCAAGGGCGCGGCACCGGATGATGCACCCGGGGAAGGTCGGTTCCTCGAGCAGGACGAGAGCGTCAAGGGGATCACCGTCCTGGCCGAGTGTCCCCTCGATGAATCCATAGTCGTCGGGGTATCGCGTCGAGGTGAAGAGCATTCGGTCCAGACGGATTCGCCCCGTCTCGTGATCGACCTCGTACTTGTTACGGCTCCCCTTGGCGATCTCGATGAAGACGTCGAACTCCGTGTACCTTCCAACCGTCGCAGGTGTCAGATCACTAGTGTGACTCATAGAGTCATGGAGGAGGTGCGATGAGAGCCAGGACGTGGATCCGCGTTGTGATTCCCACCGTCATCGTCGCGGGGGTGGGAGGCTACGGCGTCGCCGACGCGAAGGATATAGTCCCCGGCTGGGTGACACTGGCGCCGGTCTCGCAGCCACCGGCACCATTTCCCGTGGCGATCGACCCGTTGCCGGAGCAGGTGCCGGTCGAGCCTGCGGCCGTGCTCTCCGAACACTCCGCGCCGTCTTCCGCCGCGATCCAGGCCCTCCTCGACCGCTTCCTCCAGGATTCCCGCCTGGGTTCATCCACGGGGGTCTCGATCATCGATCTCGCGACGGGCGACGTCCTTGCGTCGTCGAACGCGAGCGTCCCGCTGATTCCCGCCTCCAACGTCAAACTCCTCACGGCCGCAGGAACGCTCTCGGCGCTTGGCCTCGATCGACGCCTCAAGACCCCCGTCATGTGGGACAACGCTGGTGGGCTGACGATCGTGGCGGGCGGAGACATGATGCTCGCGGCGGGTTACGGACACTATGGCGAGAAGCCCTGGGCGAACGGTTGGGCCGGGCTAGCCGAACTGGCAGATCAGGTTGCCGAGCGACTCACGGACGAGGGTATCGCGAGCGTCACCGTCTCGTACGACGACTCGGCGTTCGGCTCTCCGCGGGTCAATCCGAAGTGGCCGGTCGACTCCGTAAGGAGGGGCTATTCCGCCCCCGTTTCCGGGCTCGCCGTCGACGTCGGCTGGACCGGGAATGCGGAGTACAAACGCTATGACAATCCGAGTCTGCGTACGGCGGAGTTGCTCGCGAAGGCGCTGACGGAACGGGGGATCGAGGTGACGAGCATTGGCGCCGGGCGTGTCCCTGCGGAGGCCACGGAGATCGCCGCGGTCGAGGGCGCACCGATGTTCGACGTCGTGGGGTACATGCTCACCTACTCCGAGAACACCATCGCCGAAGACCTGGCAAGGGTCGTGGCGCT
>CAZTJX010000004.1:6206-21431 GCA_964613755.1 uncultured Demequinaceae bacterium
GATGCGGGCATGACGGGATCGACGGCCAACGCGACAAAGGCCATTCTCGCCGAGCTCAAGGCATATGGTCTGGACACCTCTGGCATCGTGATGGCGGACGGATCGGGACTCGATCGGGCCTCGCGTATCTCACCGAAAAGACTGACGTCGCTCCTCGCACTCCTCGCGGCCGATCCCGCCTCGGGGGATATCTTGCGGGATCTCCCCGTGGCGAGCCTCTCGGGTACCCTGGCCTCTCGCCTCAAGGGAACGGAGGGCGCCGGGCTCGTCCGGGCGAAGACGGGAACCCTCAATGGCGCGAGCGCTCTCTCCGGCACGATCGTTACGGAGGATGGATCCTGGTTGGGTTTCTCCATCATCCTGAACGGCATTCCCATCTACGCGAAACCGGCGCTGACGGCGATGGACGCCTTCGTGGCGTCGCTGGCCTCTTGCGGGTGCGGATAATGGGGGGATGAGTCGGAGCACGCCATGACCGGGCCGCACCCGGCAGTCGCGGCTACGCGCGCCGCAGTCCGCGAAGCCTTCGAGGGTCTCGAGCCAGGAACCCGGGTGTGGGTCGCGTGTTCTGGGGGACCGGATTCGCTCGCCCTGACGGCGGCGACCGCTTTCGTCGCCCGGAAAGATGGCCTGATCGCCGGGGCCATCGTCGTGGATCACGGTCTCGTGGCCGAAAGCGGTCGAGTCGCGTTGGATGCCCAGGATCAGTGCAGGCTCGCGGGGATGTCCGTCGTCCACATTGAGCGAGTCACGGTCGGACGGGATGGCGGGCTTGAGGCCGCAGCCCGCGCCGCGCGGTACGAGGCGATCGGCCGAAGAATGGAGGCGGAGGGCGGGGTCAATCCCCAACTCCTCACCGGTCACACGATGGACGACCAGGCGGAGACCGTGCTTCTGGGCCTCGTGCGGGGCTCCGGGGCACGCAGCCTCGCGGCGATGCCACCCCGGCGAGGCAATCTCGTGCGGCCGTTCCTCGGACTCAGGCGTGTCGAGACGATCGCGGCGTGCGAGGCCCTCGGACTCAAGCCCTGGCGCGATCCGACAAACGACCCGGACGGCGGGCCCAAACGAAGCGCCCTTCGCGGAACCGTCATGCCGACGCTCATCGACGTCCTCGGCCCTGGCGTGATTCCCGGACTTGCGAGGTCGGCGGCGCTGCTGCAATCCGATGCGGACGAGCTTGAGCGTCAGGCGCGCGCCGCGCTCGGTGCGCACGGAGCGGCCGACGCGTGGTCGGTGGACGTGCTCGTCGCCCTCCCGGAGGCGATCCGCGGCCGGATGCTCAAGATGCTCGCCGAGAATCGGGGCGCGGGTCCGTTGACCGCAACGCATGTCAAGGCGATGGATCAGCTCGTGACGCACTACCGAGGACAGGGTCCAGTCTCGCTGCCGGGCGGCTTCGAAGCCCGCCGGGAATATGGCAGGCTGATCGTCACAACCCCAACGGAACCGGGAGAGGCGGACGCGTGACGGATGAGGACCTGAGCGACTTCGTGAGGATCGTCGCCTCGGAGGAGCAGATCCACGTTGCACTCGATCGTATGGCCGTCGAGATTCGCACCGACTATGCCGATCGCGATCTCCTGCTCGTCGGCGTGCTCAAGGGCGCGATCATGACGATGGCGGACCTGGCGCGTAGGCTTCCGGCGACCGTCCCCATGGATTGGATGGCGGTCTCCTCCTACGGCGCGGGGACCAAGTCCTCGGGAGTGGTGCGAATCCTCAAGGACCTGGACTCGGACGTCACCGGCCGGAATGTCCTGATCGTCGAGGACATCGTGGACTCTGGCCGCACGCTCGCGTGGCTCGTCGCGAATCTGCGTTCGCGTGGGGCCGCGTCGGTGGAGGTCGCCGCGATGTTCCGCAAGCCCGACGCGGCGGTCATCAAGACGGATGTCCGTTACGTCGGCATCGAGATTCCCAACGACTTCGTCGTGGGATTCGGACTCGACTACGCCGAGCAGTACCGGGGCCTGCCCTTCGTCGCCGCCCTCGCGCCTCACGTCTACGGAGGGAAGCCAGCCTAGTATCGCCCAACGCGCATCGGTCCTCCGACGGGGATGTCACAGGTTAGAGTCGTAGGCACTATGAACGCCCGCCTTCTGCTTCGCCGCTTCGCGCCCTGGATCGTCGTCTTGGTCATCCTCGGGTGGGTCGTCGGTGGGCTTTCGGCGCCCAAGGTCACCCGCATCGACACCTCGACGGGTATCGAGCTACTCGCCTCGGGGAATGTGGAGCAAGCCAAGATCGTCGACGGCGATCAGCGGGTTGAGTTGACGCTCAAGGAAGCGGTCGAGGATCTGGGCACCCGCGTGCAGTTCTTCTACGTCTCGCAGCAGGGCGAAGCCATGGTCGAGGCGATCGAGAATGCCAACCCCGAGAAGGGGTACAACGCCGAGGTTCCGCAGGGCAGCATCTGGACGACCATCTTCTTCACGTTCGTCCCGATCCTCTTGCTCATCGGTCTCTTCTGGTTCCTCATGTCGAACATGCAGGGTAGCGGCGGGAAGATCATGAGTTTCGGGCGCTCGCGTGCGACGCTCGTGACTCCGGATACCCCCACCGTGACCTTTGACGATGTCGCCGGGGTGGACGAGGCGGTGGAGGAACTCCGCGAAATCCAGGAGTTCCTCGAGACTCCCGCCAAGTTCCAGGCGGTGGGCGCGAAGATTCCCAAGGGAGTACTCCTCTACGGGGCGCCCGGTACGGGCAAGACCCTTCTTGCGCGCGCCGTTGCCGGTGAGGCTGGCGTACCGTTCTATTCGATTTCCGGTTCCGACTTTGTGGAGATGTTCGTGGGTGTGGGCGCGAGCCGCGTGCGCGATCTCTTCGAACAGGCCAAGAAGAACTCGCCCGCAATTATCTTCGTGGACGAGATCGACGCGGTCGGTCGTCATCGTGGCGCTGGCCTCGGCGGGGGGCACGACGAGAGGGAGCAGACCCTCAACCAGATGCTCGTCGAGATGGACGGCTTCGATATCAACACGAACGTCATCCTGATCGCCGCGACGAACCGCCCCGACATTCTCGATCCCGCCCTGCTAAGGCCGGGCCGCTTCGATCGTCAGGTCCCCGTCGACGCCCCCGACCTCAAGGGACGCCTTCACATCCTGGAAGTCCATGCCAAGGGCAAGCCCATCGCCCCGGATATCAACCTCGAGAGCATCGCGCGTCGTACCCCCGGCTTCACAGGGGCCGATCTTGCCAACGTCCTCAACGAGGCCGCGCTGCTGACGGCGCGCCGAGACAAGAAGCTCCTCGATTCATCGGCGCTCGACGAGGCGATCGACCGTGTGGTCGCGGGGCCTCAGAAGCGCACCCGGGTGATGAACGACCACGACAAGAAGGTGACGGCCTACCACGAGGCCGGCCACGCTCTCGTCGCGACGGCCATGCGCCACACGGACCCCGTTACCAAGGTGACGATCCTTCCGCGCGGTCGCGCGCTTGGCTACACAATGGTGATGCCGGTCGAGGACCGATACTCCAAGGGCCGCAACCAACTTCTGGATTCGCTCGCGTACGCGATGGGTGGCCGCATGGCCGAGGAGCTCATCTTTGGCGATCCGTCGACCGGGGCGTCGAACGACATCCAACAGGCGACGGAGATCGCGCGTCAGATGGTGACGGAGTACGGCATGAGCGCGCGCGTCGGTGCGGTGCACTTGGCGAGCGGATCGGGCGAGGTCTTCCTCGGTCGGGACGTTGGCCACGCGCGGGACTACTCGGAGGAACTCGCGGCCGTCATCGATGCCGAGGTTCGCGTGCTCATGGACGGCGCGGCCCGCGAAGCCGCGAACGCGCTGAGGACGAACAAGAAGGTGCTCGATACACTCGCGAGCGAGCTTCTCGAGAAGGAGACGCTGCTGCAGGAGGACCTCGTGTCCATCTTCAAGGTGGTCAAGAAGGTGCCAGAGCGCGCGGTATGGGACTCCGGACACCCCAAGGCGACGCGGGCAAAGCGGGCCTAGAGTGGCACTCGTGGACGACGACTATCGAGGCACGGTGGATCGGCCCCGCATCGAGGCGGCCGTTCGAGAGATACTCGTCGCCATCGGAGAGGATCCCGATCGCGAGGGATTGAAGGAGACGCCCGCGAGGGTTGCGCGCTCGTACGAGCAGCTCTTTTCGGGACTCACCAAGGACCCGGCCGAGATTGTGTCCGCCGTCTTCGACCTGGGCCACCACGAGATGATCCTGGTCACGGACATCGAGGTCTACTCCGTGTGCGAGCACCACCTCCTGCCGTTCCACGGCGTCGCGCACGTCGGCTACATCCCCGGCGAGCACGGGCGCATCACGGGCCTGAGCAAGGTGGCGCGCCTCGTGGAGGTCTACGCCCGACGCCCGCAGGTCCAGGAGCGCCTCGCGACCCAGATCGCCGACGCGCTCGTGGAGCATGTGGGGGCGTGCGGCGTGATCGTTGTCCTCGAGTGCGAACACCTGTGCATGTCTATGCGAGGCGTCCGCAAGCCCGGCGCCAGAACTGTCACGTCGGCGGTGCGCGGCGTTATGCGTGACGCCGCAACGAGGGCAGAGGCCATGAGTCTCATCGCGGGCCGCTGAGAGGCGCCATGCCCGAGCCACGGTGCCTCGTGATGGGTATCCTCAACGTCACCCCTGACTCGTTCTCCGACGGGGGGCGATTTGAGGCGGTCGATGCGGCAATCGAGTGGGGTCTTCAGCTACGCGATGACGGCGCCGACATCGTCGACATCGGGGGTGAGTCGACACGGCCGGGTTCGGAGCGCGTTGAGCCGGCCGTCGAGCGACAGCGGATTCGCCCCGTCGTCGCGGCTCTCGTCGCGGAGGATGTGCGCGTCAGCATTGACACCACCCGCGCGGAGACGGCCGCCACGGCGATCGAGGCTGGCGCGAGCCTGGTCAACGACGTCTCCGGCGGCCTCGCTGACCCGTCGATGGCCCGCGTCGTTGCCGAGGCCGGGATCGACTACGTCGCGATGCATTGGCGAGCCCACTCTGACCGCATGGACGCCTCTGACGTCTATGACGACGTCGTGGCGGAGGTCCGTTCCGAACTCGAGACGAGGATTGCGGCCTTGACGGAAGCCGGGGTCGAGCCCGGTCGGATCATTCTCGACCCTGGACTCGGATTCTCCAAGATCGGGCAGAGCAACTGGCCGGTACTGGCGAATCTCGACGTGCTACTCGGACTCGGTCATCGCGTCCTCGTAGGAGCCTCCCGCAAGCGATTCCTCGGCGAGGTTGTTGGCCGGGACGAGGGGCCGCTTTCTCGGGACGACGCTACGACGGCGGTCACGGCCCTCGCCGCTGACGCGGGTGCATGGGCGATACGGGTCCATGACGCCAGGGCGGCACGTGACGCAATTGGCGTGGTGTCGGCTTGGCACGACGCGCAGGGTGGGCGAGGATGAGGGCATGACCATCACCGTCTCGCCGTACTTCCGCAATGGCGTTCAGCTCGACACCGTCGTGGTCGAGGGGGTCACCGCCATGGCGCGCCACGGGGTGACACCCGAAGAACGCGACAAGGAGCAGCCGTTCGTCGCGGATGTTGTCGCGCACCTCGACACGCGCCTCGCCGGTCGCGAGGACGAACTCGGCAAGACGGTGGACTACTCGGTGGTCGCGGCGATGGCCGAGAAGCACCTCGCGGGCGATCCCGTCAACTTGATTGAGGCCATCGCCGAGCGCATTGCGCACAACGTCCTCGAGATCGAGACGGTGTATGCGGTCGACGTCATCGTTCACAAGCCCGACGCGCCCGTCGGGGTGCCCGTCGCGGACGCGTATGTCGTGATTCGCCGAGACGTTCGCAGCGGTGACCTATGGGCCGACAAGCGAATCGGGTCCGCCGCAGGCCTCGCGGACGACCCGCAGGCGCCAGAGGCGGTACCGGATCCCAAGGACGAGCTTGACGAGCGTCCGAACGGTCCTGTGCCCGCCCTCGTCGCGCTGGGGGGCAACATAGGCGACGTCGAGCTGAATCTTGCGAGGGCCGTCGAGGATCTCGATCGGGTGGAGGGTATCCGGGTCGTCGCGGTGTCCCCGCTGGTGTCGACCAAGCCCGTGGGCGGGCCCGAACAGCCGGACTTCCTCAACGCGGTTGTCCGCCTCGAGACCACGCTCTCGGCGCGCTCTCTTCTCCATGTCGCGCAGGGAGTCGAGATGGTTCACGGGCGCGAACGCGCGGCCGTGAGTGGGCCCCGCACGCTGGACATCGACATCATCGCTTACGACGACGTTGTCGCGGCCGCGGAGGACCTCGTCATCCCGCATCCGCGAGCCCACGAGCGTTCGTTCGTGCTCACCCCGTGGGGCGCGCTAGAGCCCGACGCCGTACTCCTTGCGGGTCCGGGCCGCAATCCCACGCGAGGCGGTCGAGTCGTGGAACTCGCCGCCCTGGCGCCGGATGCGGCTGGGGCGGTTATCGTCGCGAGCCCGTGGGATCCGGTTGCGGCCGTTAAGGCGCGGGCCGAAGGCTCGACGCCTTCGCCTCCTCCACCACCGCCGCCCGCGACCTAGCCGTGGCGCGCCTTACCTGGCGGCGCGTGGCTTTCACCGCCGCGATTACCGCCATTCTTGGGTGGTGCGGCACCGCACTCGTGACCCGAGCCGGGGCGTCACCTGCGGCCATCCCGTGGACCGTGCCGCCGTTGCTCGTCGCCGCAGCTGTGCTTGCGCTCTGGTTGGGTTGGCGCGTCAAGCAGTTCCGCGATGGGAAGCGTCCGGACCTTGACCCGCTCCAGGCGGCTCGCGCCGCGATGTTCGCGCAGGCCTCGGCCTACGGGGGAGCGGCGCTGGTGGGCGTCTACCTCGGTTATGCCCTCGGCCTCCTCCGGGATTGGTCTCACGAGCCCCGCAGAGAAGTCATCATTTCGGCGGTGATCGCGCTGGTGGCCTCCGTCGTTCTGTGTGCTGCGGGGTGGATCGCCGAGCGATGGTGCGCGACCGACGGGGGCGAATCTACGCCCTCCGACGGGTCGGCATCCGCAGCCTAGGTCGAGCGGGGGTGACAGACTAGCGTCATGCCTTGGTTCGAACCCACTGACGTCACGTGGACCTACGCCTCGCGGCGACTGATCGCCGCCCGCCTCATCGTCGGCGCCATTCCGGTGCTCCTCTTCGGAGGGGGGCTCTGCGCGATGGCCCTTCTCATCGGGGCGGCTCCGGCCGTCACCATTTCCGTGTGTGCCCTCCTGGCTGCGTGGTGCGCGTGGGTCGTCGTTCGCCAGGTTACTGCGCATGGCTGGGTGGAACGGCAGGACGACCTCATGGTCAAGCGCGGTCGAATCTTCCGGCGAGTGACGGTCGTGCCGTATGGCCGGATGCAGTATGTCGAGGTGGCGGCGGGTCCTGTGGCGCGATCGTTCGGTTTGGCCCGGGTCCAGCTTCATACGGCCTCCCCTGGGACCGATGCTCACTTGGCCGGTGTGCCCGCCGCCGAGGCGGCGCGCCTGCGCGATCGCTTGACGGCACGCGGCGAGGCGCGCTTGGCGGGGCTGTGACCGACGTGCCCGCGATCGTTCCTGCCGATTGGGCGCGACTTCACGCCGTGACCCCGGTACTTGCCGCGGGTCGCGCCATTGGAGTCTTGACCATCATCGGGATGGCACAGGCGGGTCAAGGGGGCTTGCAGGGAGCGAGAGCGGTCGGCGCTTGGCTGGTTTTCGGCGGCATTGGGCTCGTGGTGGTCCTGGTCTCGGTTCTCGCTTTTGTCGCCTGGCGGATGAACGAGTTCCGGGTGGACGACGACGCCGTCCATCAGCGCAAGGGCATCCTCTTCCGTCAGTATCGGCAGGCTCGGCTCGACCGGTTGCAGGCGGTTGACGTGGTGCAGCCTCTCGTGGCGCGCGTATTCGGATTCGCCGAACTCAAGGTCGAGGTCGCCGGGGGGCGTGCGTCTGGCGTGCGCCTCCAGTACCTGCGGCTCGACGATGCCGAGGCCCTTCGAAACGAGATCGTCTCCCTCGCGGCGGGAATCCGGCGAGCACCGGCGGCCCCACCCGAAGGAATATCGGAGTCCCCCGTGGCGCTCGACGCGCCTACCGTTCCCGTCGTCGCCACTGCGGGGCGATCGTCGATCGCGGCTGCTCCAGAGCGTGAGGTCTACCAGGTTCCCCCTGGGCGTCTCATCGGGTCCGTCCTCGCTTCGTGGTGGACGGTCATCGTTGTGGGCGGAGTCCTCGCCGGGATCGTAGCGATCGTCATCGTCGGGGCGGTCGCGGTTGAAGACGCCGCGGGCGATGCTGTCTCCGCGAACGGCGGGGTCGGGGGCTTCCTCGCAGGCCCGGCCTACGGGGTGCTCTCCGGCGTCTTCGCGTTTTTCGCGGTCGGGTGGGCGCGCTTCTCCGCTGGCTTTGGCTTCACGGCAGGAATCTCGGCCGACGGGATTCGGCTCCAGCACGGGCTCCTCGATACTCGTCGCCAGACCGTGCCCCCTGGCAGGGTTCAGGCGGTGCGCCTGCGCCAGCCACTCCCGTGGCGCCACTTCGACTGGTGGCGCATCACCATCAACGTCGCGGGCTATCAGGACGAGCAGGAGGCCGTCTCCACGCTTCTTCCCGTGGGCCCCAGGAAGGATGCCCTCTACGCCCTCTGGCTCGTCCTGCCCGATCTGGGCGATCCGGATCCGGCGGGAACCGTCTCCGCGGCTCTCTCGGGAGTAGGAGCCCAGAATGGATTCACCGCGACTCCGCGACGCGCGTGGTTGGTGGACCCTCTTCAGTGGCGCCGTCGGGGCGTGCTTGCCACCGGTCGAGCCTTCCTGATTCGGCAGGGCCTCTTCGCGCGCGACGTCGTCGTGGTACCCCACGAGAAGACCCAGTCCCTCTCCATTCGCCAGGGACCCCTGCAGCGGCTGCTCTCGCTTGCGACGGTCGAGGTTCACTCCACGCATGGCTCGATCACACCCGTCGCCCACCATTTGGATCTCGCGGACGCCATCGCCCTGCTCGAGGCTCAGTCCACGCGGGCGCGGGAGGCGCGAGCGCGACAGACGCCCGAGCAGTGGATGGCGACGGTGCAGCGGTGAGGCCGGGACGCCTCGACGTTGGTGTCGTAGGCGCGGGAAGGGTCGGTGCCGTGCTCGGGGCGGCCCTTCGGATGGCGGAGCACAAGGTTGTCGGCGCCTCTGGTGTGTCCGAGGAGAGCGCGACGCGAATCGAGGCGCTGCTCCCAGGGACGCCCCGCCTCGATCCCGAGGAGGTCGTACGCACCGCCGATCTCGTATTGCTTACGGTCCCGGACGACGTACTCGAACCTCTGGTCGCGGGGCTCGCGACGGTGGGCGCGTGGAGGCCGGGGCAGATCGCCGTCCACGCGTCCGGGCTGCACGGCCTCGCGCCGCTCGAGCCCGCGAGGAGCGCGGGGGTCCTGCCGCTTGCGATACACCCCGCGATGACCTTCACCGGGACGTCGATCGACCTTGCGCGCCTGCGCGAGACTGTGTTCGCCGTTACCGCGCCTGTACCCGTCCTGCCGATCGCACAGGCGCTTGTCGTCGAGATCGGGGGGGAACCCGTCGTGATCGCCGAGGAGAATCGGGCCCTCTATCACTCGGGGATTGTCCACGGCGCCAACCACGTGGTGGCTCTCGTCTCCCAGGCGATGGGCATTCTTCGAGCCGCGGGCATCGAGGATCCGGGACCCCTCCTCGGCCCGCTCGTGCGGGCATCAGTTGATGGCGCGCTCTCGGAGGCGCCGGACGCCGCGACGACGCTCACCGGACCGGTCGTGCGCGGGGACGTCGGCACGATCTCGGCACACGTTGCCGCCCTACGGTCCCACCCCACCACGCTTTCGGCCTACCGTGCCCTCGCCCGCGCGACCGCAGATCTCGCTCGAGGGGCGGGTCGGATCGATCCCGCACAATACGCTGGGGTGATGGCCGCCGTGGAGGATGAGACGTGAGGGTCCTGCGCACTCACCATGAACTCGCCGGCGCCGAGAGGCCGGAGACCAGGGCCGTCGTGATGACCATGGGTGCGCTCCACGAGGGCCACCTGGCGCTCGTTCGCCGCGCCCGGGAGAAGGCGCAGCAGGTCCTCGTCACGATCTTCATTAACCCCCTTCAGTTCAATGACCCTGGGGACCTTCAGCGCTACCCGCGAACCCTGGAGGCGGACTGCGCCCTCCTCGCGAGCGAGGGCGTCGACCTCGTCTACGCTCCGGAGGCGACCGACCTCTACCCCGACGGCGAGCCGATCATTACGGTCAGCGCGGGTCGCATCGGCGAGATCCTTGAGGGCGCTCACCGTCCCGGGCACTTCGATGGCATGCTCACCGTGGTTCTCAAACTTCTCGTTCTCGCCGATGCCGATATGGCGCTGTTCGGCGAAAAGGATGCCCAGCAGCTGATCGCAATCCGTCGGATGTGCCGCGATTTCAATGTGCCCGTGGAGATCGTTGGCGTGCCGACGGTCCGCGAGCCCGACGGACTGGCGCTGTCGAGCCGCAATCGGTTCCTGACCGCGGAGGAGAGGGAGCGTGCCCTGGCCCTCAGTTCCGCGTTGCTTGAGGGCGTGGCGCGCGCCGAACGAGGAGACACCGCCGACGGCATTCTCGCCGCCGGATACGACGTACTCGCGCGCGCCGATGGCATCGTGCTGGACTACCTCGCGGTGGTTGACCCCGCGTCGTGCGAGTCCGTGGCGAACGACTACCGTGGAGAGGTGGTCATCGCCGTCGCCGCGAAGGTAGGTGCGACGAGGCTCATCGACAACATGCACGCGACGATCAAGGGAGGTGGACGATGATGAGCGGGTCCCTCATGCGCCCCATGATCATCTCCAAGATCCACCGCGCCACGGTAACCCAGGCGGATCTTCACTACGTCGGTTCCATCACGGTCGACGCCGCCCTCATGGAGGCCGCGGATCTGCTCCCCGGCCAGCAGGTGGATGTCGTTGACGTGACCAATGGGTCGCGGATCACCACCTACGCGATTCCTGGCGAGGCGGGCTCTGGACAACTCTGTATCAACGGGGCTGCGGCCCACCTGGTTCACCCAGGAGACATGGTCATCATCATGGCGTACGGACTGCTGGCCGATGCCGAGGCGCGAACCCACGAGCCCGAGGTCGTGTTCGTGGACGAGAAAAACGCGATCGTGTCTGTCGGACACGAGCCGGGGGATGTTCCGGATGGAGGGCCGCTTGAGCGTTCGGGTTTGCGCATCGGCGGATTCCGAATCTCCGGATGGGACGCGTACCACGGATGAGTTTCGCCCGGCGCCTCGTCGCGCCTGAGCCCGGGTGGTTCACCGAGGCGGACGTCGTCGTGATTGGCTCGGGGGTTGCCGGCCTTTCCGCCGCCCTCGAACTTCGGTCCAAGGTGGACCGCGTCCTCATCGTCACCAAGGGAGTGTTGGCGTCTGGCTCCACGGTGTGGGCGCAGGGGGGGATCGCCGCCGCGCTCGATCCCAGCGATACGCCCGGTGCGCACCTCGCCGATACGCTCGTCGCCGGGGCGGGTCTGTGTAGCACTCCCGCAGTCGAGATCCTCGTGAATGAGGGGCCGGGCCGCGTGCGCGAACTCATGGAGCTGGGGGCGAACTTCGACCTCAGCACGGACGGTGGGATCTCCCTCACTCGTGAGGGCGGGCATCACGCGGACCGCATCGTTCACGCGGGAGGCGACGCCACGGGGGCGGAGATCTCGCGCGCTCTCGTCGCGCAACTCGAGGCGGTTCGCAACGACCCGGGTATCGAGGTGATCGAACAGGCGCTCGTCGTCGACCTCCTTACCTCGGCACCGGGGCCCGACGGTAGGCCGGGGCCCGTGTGCGGCGCCACGCTCCACGTCATAGGCCAGGGCAGCAGGGACGGCATCGGTGCGGTCTTGGCCAAGGCCGTGATCATCGCAACCGGGGGGATCGGCCAACTGTTCATGTCGTCGACCAATCCGCCCTCGGCGACGGGGGATGGCATCGCCATGGCCCTTCGTGCGGGCGCGGCGGTGGGGGACATCGAGTTCGTTCAGTTCCACCCGACGGTGCTCTGGCTCGGTGCCGGGGCTCGCGGCCAGCTTCCGCTCATCTCCGAGGCGGTCAGGGGCGAGGGGGCGCTCCTGCTGAATGCGGAGGGGCGCCGCTTCATGCCCGATGCTCATCCAATGGCGGAGCTGGCACCGCGGGACGTCGTGTCTCACGCGATCGTTGGCCAGATCGCGGAAACGGGCGCCGATCACGTCTACCTCGATGCCCGGTCGATGAGTGAGGACTTCGTCGCGACCCGCTTCCCGACGATCCAGGAGGCGCTCGCCAAGCACGGGCTAAGCCTCGCGTACGACCTGATCCCTGTCGCGCCTGCCCAACACTTCCATTCGGGGGGTGTTCTCACGGATCTCGTGGGACGATCCTCGCTCGATGGACTCTACGCGGCGGGCGAGGCGGCGTGCACGGGCGTGCACGGGGCGAATCGCCTCGCGTCCAACTCGCTCGTCGAGGGCCTCGTCTTTGCGCACCACGCAGCGCGCGACGCGACGGAGCGCGTGCAGGCGGGAGCCCTCGTTCAGCGCGAGCCGGAACTCCGCGAGGGGGCGGCGGGACTCCTCCCTGCGACGCAGCGGGCGGCGATCCAACGCCTCACGCACGCGGGAGCCGGCCCCGTTCGGGACGGCGAAGGAATGCAGGCGGCGTGGGACGAACTCGCAGAAATCCGGCGACCCGGACGCTTCGCGGATCCGGGTGTCGGTGTGCTTCCTCAGGTGGCCGAGTGGGAAACGACGAACGTCGCCCAGACTGCCGGGGCCCTCATCGCTGCGGCCCGCGAGCGCGCGGAGAGCAGGGGTGGGCACTTCCGCACGGACTTCCCTGATACCGACGACGACGGCTGGAAGGTGCGGCTCTCGGTCACGTACGACGCCGACCACAAGCTCCAGCTCGAGCGCGTTCCTCTCGAGAGGGACTAGCCGCGCGATCTACGCCGAGATGAGGCGAAGATTCTCCACGGATGAGGCGAGGGTGATGAGGCCGCCCGAGAGATTCGCCGAGTCGAAGCCAGCCTGGTCGAGGATTCGGTGTGCGAGGTAGGACCGGAACCCGCTCGCGCAGTGCACTCTCACGGGGCGCCCCGCAGCGGCCGCGCGAATCTCGTCGAGTCTCGCCCGCACCTCGGTGTGAGGAACGTTGAGGGAATCGGGGAGGTGGCCTCGCGCGTACTCGGCTGGTGAACGAACGTCGAGGATGAGGGCGTTCTCGCGGGCCCATGGAAGGTCGGATCCGTGCCAGAGGCGCAGGGTGCCGTCGAGGATGTTCTGCATGATGAACCCCAGCATGTTGACGGGGTCCTTGGCCGAACCGAACGGCGGTGCATATGCGAGCTCCAGTTCGGCGAGGTCGTCTGCCGTCATGCCAGCTCGGAGCGCCGTCGCGAGGACGTCCATGCGTTTGTCGACGCCATCGCGGCCGACGGCCTGAGCGCCGAGAAGGCGCCCCTCGGGGGAAAACGACGCGACGAGGTGGATCGACTGCGCGCCAGGGAAGTACCCGGCGTGGCTTCCCGGGTGTATGTGGACCACCTCGTGCTCGATGCCCGCGCGTGTCAGCTGGGCGGGACTCGCGCCGGTCATGGCAGCCGTCAGCGAGAAGACCCGCACAATGGCGGTTCCCAGAACGGGCTTGGCCTCGCGGGCGCGCCCCAGGATGGTGTCTGCGGCACGACGCCCCTGTCGGTTTGCCGGTCCCGCGAGCGGGATGGGGCCGGTCTCGCCGGTGATTGCGTGGTGAACGGCGGTCGCATCTCCGACGGCCCAGATGGCCGGATCGCTTGTGCGTTGTCCGGAGTCGACGACAATCGCGCCGCGATCGTCGACCTCGAGGCCAGCGGCGGTGGCGAGGGCGGAATCGGGGCGTACTCCGATCGCCGCGACGACGATGTCCGCCGGGAGGGTGCCGTCGTCCGAGAGGGTCATGGTGACCCCGGTCTCCGCCGGTGCGATGGCCGTCGCGGAGACGCCCGTCCGCACATGGATGCCGTGCGTGATGAGCTCGGCCTCGACGAGCCTGGAGAGTTCCGGTGAGAGGGGTGGAAGCACTCGGGGCGCGAGCTCGACGATCGTCACGTCGAGTCCGCGGCCGCGAAGGGCCTCGGCGGCCTCGATGCCGATGAACCCGGCGCCGAGGACGATGGCCGTCCTCGCGGTCCCCGCCCGCTCCGCGAGCGCGACCGCGTCATCGACGGTCCGTAGGTGGCTGACCACAGGGGAATCGATTCCGGGAATCGGGGGCGTGAACGCACGGGCGCCGGGAGAGAGCACGAGCGCGTCGTACGCGAGGGTGTCGACCCCGTCCGGTGTCAACACCGTGACGGTGTGGGCCGCGGCGTCGATGGCCGTCACCTCGTGCAGGACGCGAACGTCGAGGTCGAGGGTCGCCCTGAGGGTTTCGGGAGTGTGGAGCAGAAGATCGGCGGGGCGGGTGATCTCGCCGCCCACGTGGTACGGAAGGCCGCAATTTGCGAAAGAGACGTACGGACCCTTCTCCAGGACGATGATCTCGGCCGATTCGTCGAGCCGACGGGCACGTGCCGCGGCGCTCATGCCGCCAGCGACTCCACCCACAATGACGATACGCATGGGTCCTCCTTGATTGGCCCCCGAAGGCTATCAGATACCCTAGGGGGTATATAGGTCCGGGGTCCCGCGAAGGCCTCCGTTCGCGCCGGGTGAACGCCCAGATCGCGAGCGTCAGGCGAGCGCCTCGGCTACGGCCGCGAGGGCTAGGCGAGCGCCAGGAACATTTTTTCGAGCCGTGAACGCGCCTCGGTCGAGTCTTCGCCCGGGGCCATACACTGCTCAAGCCCCGCAGCGATCAGGGCGAAGCCCGCGCGATCGATTGCCTTCGACGCCGCGGCAAGTTGCGTGACGATATCGCCGCAGTCACGCCCCTCTTCCAGCATTCTGAGGACGCCGTCCAACTGCCCACGTGCGCGCTTGAGGCGGTTGGCGATGGGTTCGATGTCCCCGGTCGTGAGGTGAAGTTGATCCACGGGGCCGCTTCCCTTCTGGGGCGCAATCACGCGCCACGCACCGCCACAATACCCCCCAAGGTACGAGGAGGCACTACTTGGAGTTGCGAAATCCCGTCGAAGGGCCACAATGGCGGGGTGACGATGCCCGAATCGCAACCGCAGGAAGCGCCGCTCGACCACCGCTGGCTTGCGGAGATGATCGAGCGCGCCCTCACCGAGGACTTGGGAGGCAATCCCGGTCGCGACGTGACGACGCAGGCGACCATCGCGG
>CAZTJX010000005.1:0-19542 GCA_964613755.1 uncultured Demequinaceae bacterium
GAGACTATCGGTCGGCACGGTCGATTCGTCAGGAGCATCGTCGCCCGACACGATGGCGTAGTGGACGGTCGTCTCGCCGTACTTCTTGGTCGCCGTCGGTTGCAGGCCCGGGGGCCATTCGGGCGCCTTGGAACACGACGACCATTCGACAACGACGGCGGCCCCCGGTGTGAGTCGCCCGACGAGCGCGGACAGGATCGCGACGAGTTCGGCAGGCGGAAGGTCATACGGCGGGTCGAGGAGCGCGAGGTCGAAGGTCGCCAGGTCAACGGGGCGTGTGGTACGTGCGAGCCATGGCAGGACCCGATCGCGGGCCACCTCGGTCGCCTTCGCCAGACCAAGCGAGTCCGCGTTGGCGCGAATCACCGTGATCGCCGCGGGATCCGATTCGACGAAGACGGCGCGCGCCGCCCCTCGCGAGAGCGCCTCAAGGCCGAGCGCCCCGGAGCCCGCGAAGGCGTCAAGCACCCACGCGCCGTGAAGCCGATTCTCATGGTCGAGGCGGCTGAAGATCGCCTCGCGCACCCGATCCGTCGTGGGACGCGTTCCCCGGGGGGGCACCGCAATGCGTCGGCCGCCTACGGTTCCGGAGATGATGCGCGTCACGAGCCCAGGCTACGGGAACGCGGCCCTGCGAGCCTGGGCATGACCCGACTCCGCGCGAATCGCGGCGAGAAGGCCGTCGAGAGGAGGCGTCTTTGCTCTCACGCCTTCAGGATGTGCGCGTTCGGGTGGATCTGCACGCCGGGGTGCAGCCTATGTGCCGAAAGGGTGACCTATCCGCTCCACGGCATCCACGAAGATCTGCCGCGAATTCTCCCTCAGGACCACGAAGCGGACCACCTCCACCACCGTCGTCGCGCCTGCGATGGTCTCGACCGCGATCCTCGCCGCGTCCGTCATCGGCCATCCATATGCGCCCGCCGAGACCGCGGGGAACGCCACGGATCTCGCGCCGAGCTCGTCCGCAACATCGAGGCACCGGCGATAGGCCGACGCCAGGACCGCGGAGCGATCCTCAATCTCCGAGTAGACGGGGCCGACGGTGTGAATCACCCATCGCGCTGGAAGGTCACCCGCCGTCGTCGCGACCGCCTCGCCCGCCGGCATCCCGTTCGGCCATGCTCCCGCCCGGATCGCACGGCACTCCTCGAGGATCGATGTCCCACCGACGCGGTGGATTGCCCCGTCGACACCCTCACCCCCTAGCAGGGACGAGTTCGCGGCGTTCACGACCGCGTCGACCTCCTGCGCCGTGATGTCGCCGATCACGATCTCGATGCGGGGATGCGTCGCTGCCACGCCCCCAGTATGACGCCGGGTCGGGCGAGCCTAGGAGCGCTCGAGGAACTCCGCGCTCTCGGGCTCGATCCACTCGGAGATCGCGGAGGCGAGCGTGGGGTGTTCGACGAGGCCGGGATCCTCCTCGACGATGGCCTCGGCGTCCCTCCTCGCCCGTTCGATAACGTCGCGGTCCTTGAGGACGCGTAGCAGCCTGAGCGAGTTGCGCCCGCCCGACTGGGCGGCACCGAGGACGTCTCCCTCGCGGCGCAACTCCAGGTCCTTCTCCGCGAGGGCAAATCCATCCGCGGTGTCCGCGAGCGCGGAGAGCCTCTCCCCCGCGAGGCTCTCCCCGTCAGCGCGCGAGACGAGGAGGCAGATCCCGGGAATGTCGGAGCGGCCGATTCGCCCCCTCAGCTGATGGAGCGTCGATATCCCGAAGTGGTCCGCGTCGAGGATGAGCATCGCAGAGGCCTCCGGCACGTCCACCCCGACCTCGATCACCGTCGTGCACACCATGACGGGCGCGGCGCCACTCGCGAACGCCTCCATCGCGGTATCCTTCTGTTCCGAGCGCAGACGCCCGTGCATCACGGCGATCTCGATGCCCTCGAACTCCGGGCGCGCGCGGACCTCCTCTGCAACCTCGGCGACCGCATGAAGAGGGAGCCGCGGCGCCTCTTCCTCGAGCGGGAGCTCGAGGGCGCCGTCGGTCGTGACCGGCTCCCCGTCCCCCAGGACGTCCTCCGCCTCGATCGACTCGGGCTCATCGCCTTCCTCGACAACGTCGCCGTCGATCCTCGCGCACACGACGTACGCCCGGCGACCCTGGGCGAC
Organism: uncultured Demequinaceae bacterium; assembly: GCA_964613755.1. Lineage (GTDB taxonomy): Bacteria > Actinomycetota > Actinomycetes > Actinomycetales > Demequinaceae > JAFGBM01. The sequence continues at coordinate 2,119 of CAZTJX010000005.1, forward strand.
CTCCTCGCGAACGCGAGCCCACGCACGCTCGATCCATGCGGCATTGCTCGCGGGAACGACGTGCGTGACCACCTCGGCCCTTCCGGCGGGCTTCTCGCTCAGCGTCGAGATCTCGAGGTCGCCGAATACGGTCATGGCGACAGTACGGGGGATCGGCGTCGCGGTCATCACGAGGAGGTGGGGAGGGCGATCACCCCGCGCACGCAATGCGTCGCGCTGTTCGACCCCGAACCGGTGTTGCTCGTCGACGACAACGAGCCCAAGGTCCGCGAACTGGACGGTCTCACCCAACAGGGCATGGGTTCCCACAACGATCCCTGCGGCCCCCGACGCGGCCTCCCCGAGCGCCTGGCGCCGCTCCGTCGATGCCTGGGAGCCCGTGACGAGGGTGATGCGGGTCGCGTCCGTCGCGGCGGTGAGCATTCCACCTTCGGCGAGCGGACCCATGAGGGCGCGCAGCGTGCGGACGTGCTGGGCCGCGAGCACCTCGGTGGGGGCGAGAAGGGCAGCCTGTCCCCCCGAATCCACGACGCGAAGCATCGCCCGTAGTGCCACGACCGTCTTGCCTGAGCCGACATCGCCCTGAAGGAGCCTCTGCATCGGCACGTCTCGCATGAGGTCAGAGGCGATACGGTCTCCGACCTCGCGTTGGCCCTTCGTCAGCACGAACGGCAGTCGCGCGTCGAAGGCGTCGGCGATCCCCCCGCGAGCCCCGCGACGCGCGACCGATCTCAATCCGGCGACCTCGGCCCTCCTCAGCGCCAGGGCGGACTGCAGAATGAGGGCTTCCTCGTACCGCAGGCGAGCCCGTCCTCGCATCCAGGCTTCGTCGTCCTCGGGGATGTGGATGTCGCGGAGGGAGGCGAGGAGCGGCGTGTGACCCCTGGTGGCCAGAAGCTCCTGGGGAATCGGATCCGGAGCGTCCTCGTCCGTGAGGGGGTCGAGGACGGTGCGAACTGCGCGAGCGATCTTCCAGGTCGGTACGGCCGCCGTCGCCGGGTACAGGGGAATCGGGCGGGAGGCCTCGGCGAGGGCTTCCTCCTCGGTCCCCGTGTCGAGCCCGACGATGAGGTAGTCCGGGTGCGTGAGTTGTCGCCGACCCCGATACTCCCCCACCGTCCCCGTGAAGAGGCCCGTCCTTCCGGGTCTCAACTTGTCCTCGTGCATGCGCAGGATGCCCGCCCGCTTGGCGAAGAACGTGAGGGCGAGCGTTCCCTCACCGTCGGTGACGACCGCCTCGAGCATGGAGCCTCCGCGGGCGCGCATCGGCCGGACCGTCGCCTGCCGGATCTCGGCCATGACCGTCACGTGTTCACCGACGCTCAGCGCTCCAATATCCGTGAACTCGCCTGGGCGACCGTATCGACGAGGATAGTGGCGTAGCAGATCACCGACGGTGCGAAGACCGAGACCCCCAAGGGGCCGCGCGGCCCGCTCGCCAAGCACGGCGGCGAGGGGCTCGCCCAGTCGCGAGGGAGCCGCCCGCGGCCCCGGCGGCGACGCGGTCATGCGTCCGAAGAGGTCTCGACGCCGAGGATGATGGAGGGGACGACCTGCCCGCCTGTGTACACATGGACCTCGACGTCGGGCGAGTTCGTCGCCAGCCGACGCACGGCGGCGTCGGCGACGGAGGTCGACACACCCGCCCCCAGAATCACCATCGCGACCTCGACGCCGGGCTTGACCATGCGCTCGAGGTCCTCCGCGACCGAGTCGAGCATGGCGCGCCCAATCCTCGTCGCCGCGATCGCGCGCTCCATGGCGGGGAGCGGATCCTCTCCCGGCGCCACCAGGGCGGCGGCCGTCAGCGCAGCGATGAGTTGCGGCTCGCTCGCCGACTCGATGACGACGATCTCGGTATCGCTTCCGTGGATCACGAGCGTGTGTGCGGCGGCCTTGAGCGCCGGGGCTCCCGCGACGACGATGACACGCCCTGTCGACGCGTCCCGCACCACCCGGGCGAGCTCGTCCTCGGCGACGTGGTCGGGATTCGGGGCGACAAGGACTGCCCCCGCCGAGCCGGCGAGCGCGGCGGTGAGGCCGGGACACGTCGTGAGCGCGACGATTCCCGTGCGCTGGCGAGCACGCATCGCGGCCGTGGGGATGTGCCGCACGACGATGTGCGACGCGTCCACGGCCCGCGCCACCTCGATTGCCCGCTCCGGGTGATCGGTATGCACGTGCGCGTGCCAGGCGCCCTCATCCCCCGTAACGGCGACGCTCTCCCCGATCTCACGCAGGAGCGACTTAAGCGAAACCGGCTTCTGAGCCGCATTTTCGCGAGCAGCTTCATCTGCGGCGACGTGCTTGCGGTGAGCAACGAACATCACCTCGTACGCGCCGAGACGCGCGGATGCGGCCATCCCGTGGGAGAAGGCCGCGATCTCGGCGGGAGTCCTGCCCTCAGTGCGCGCGTGTACCTCCCACTCGACCTCGTCGAGTGCCGCGAGCACATCCGGCCCCGCGATCGTCTCGGCAAGCATCTCCAGTTGGAGGACCAAGCCCGCGGCCCCCGCGTCAACGACCCCCGCCTCGCGAGCTTCTGCCAAAACGCTTGTCGTCCGCGCCAACTCGACCCTGGCCTCGATGACGGCGGCCACCGCAATGGAAGCGACGTCGCCGCTCGCTCCGAGTGCGCCCCGTCCACCCCGCGCGGCCGCGCGCGCGACCGAGAGGATCGTTCCCTCAACCGGCTCCCCCACCGCGTCGTATGCGGCGTCCGCAGCGAAATCGAGCGCGTCAGCGATGCCCTCTCCCTTGACGTGATCGAGCCCGCCCCGCGCGTCGACCTCCGCAAGGAAGGCGCTGAGATACTGCGACACGATCACGCCGGAATTCCCGCGCGCCCCCATGAGACAACCCCGGGCAAACGCGGCAACGACCTCGCGATGACTCGCATCCAGCGGGAGGTGGGCGATCGCCCGATTTCCCTCCGCGAGCGTGAGGTAGAGGTTGGTGCCCGTGTCGGAATCGGCGACGGGGAAGACGTTGATGGCGTCCAATCGGTCGCGCTCGCGAAGCACCGCGCGGGTTCCGGAGTCGATCCAGCGCCGCAGCCGTGAAGATCCGCCGCTCACCGGGCCTCCTCGCTCGATCAAGCCGTGTGCGCACCATCGTGACACGTCAACCGCCCCCGGGGAAACCTCACCTTCACGGGTTTGTGGCAACCGCCCTTCGTCGGCTACTCTTGTGCGGTTGCCTGCCCTGCGGGCTTCGTCGGCGCGGAGGGCGCGCCCCTATCACGTCAGGAGAAGATCGTGGCTGCTACCTGCGACGTCTGTGGCAAGAGCCCGTCGTTCGGGTACTCGGTCTCGCACTCTCACCGGCGCACCTCGCGCCGCTGGAACCCGAACATCCAGCGCGTCCGCGCGCTGGTCGGCGGTAGCCCCAAGCGCCTCAACGTGTGCACCTCGTGCCTTAAGGCCGGCAAGGTCGCCCGGCGCTCGTAGTCGTACCTCTACCGAGGCGCGGCACGCTCACCTCGGAGCGAAGTGATCCCAGCCCCATCGGGACGGCACGCGATCGTCCACCCGTAGCCCTTCGTGCGCGCGGGTGACAAGCCCAATTCGCACCCAGCCGTTGGGAATGCCCGCCCGTTGAGGGAAGGTCGCGACGAGGTGATGGTCCTCGCCCCCCGCGAGCGCCCACTCCAGGGGGTTGCCCACAACGTGACCCGCGACGCGCTGCGCCGATGGATGGATCGGGATACGAACCGTCTCGATCGCGATCCCGATTCCCGACGCACGCGCCATGCGCTCCAGGTCGGTGACCAAACCGTCCGAAACGTCCATCATCGCGGTCGCCCGACCGTCGCAGGCTTCAACCCCGGCTCCAATCCTTGGCTCCGGACGCAGGAAGAGATCGATGGACTCGGAGTCGAAGCTCAACCCGTTCTCAAGCTGGTGGTATCCCGCCATCGAGGCGCCGAGGGGCCCCGATACCGCGACGATGTTGTTTACGCGAGCCCCGGAGCGCAGGACGGGTTCGCGTCCCTGTGTATCGCCCATGACCGTCACGCTCACGTTGATCTCACGCGAGCCGGCGAGGTCGCCTCCGACGACGCCGACGTCGTACGGTTCACACGCCTCGCGCAGGCCGTCGGCGAAGTCCAACACCCACTCAACGTCCGTCGACGGCGGCGCCGCGAGCGTGACCTGAAGGGCCACAGGGACGGCACCCATCGCGTCGATATCGGCGAGGTTCTGCATCGCTGCTCGGTATCCGACGTCCGCGGCCGTCGACCACTCCCGACGGAAGTGACGATCCTGGACAAGAACGTCGCTCGACACAACGAGATCGCCCTGGAGAGACAAGACGGCAGCGTCGTCCCCCGGGCCCACAAGAGCCGCCGAAGTAGTGGGGAGACGCGGGGTGAAGAGCGCGATAAGCGCGTCCTCCCCGATGTCCCCGATGAGAGGCATTCCCCCAGGGTAGGGCGCTTTGACCGCGGGCGCTCGCCCGGCTACCTGAATGCGCAGAAAGTCCCGAGCGCGACCCTTGCCCCGACTCTGGGCCTTGACGGAACGCGCGGCGCGGCTTCCTGTGACCCTCGCGGCCCCGGGCTACCGTGGTGGGGAAGCCGAAGGAAAGCGAGGCCTCGCATGGCATGGCGCGATGACATCTCCGAGGACGCCCAAGGCGATCTCGACACCGTATTCAGTCAGGCGGCGATGCTCGCTCAGACGCTGTTGATGCGCAATCGGGAGTTCTTCCCGTTCGCCGCGACGATCAACTCCAAGGGCGCGATCGGCCTTTCCACCCCGCTTCCCGATGGCGCGGCCCCCACCGTCCAAGACGTGATCGAATCCATCGTCGCAGAGCTCAAGAAGGGCAAGGCAGGCAAGCGCGCGTACGCGATAACCGCCCTCGCTCGCACCACCGAAGGTGGCGAAGCGGTACGGATCGAACTCGAACACAAGGAGGGCGTCGCCCTCGTAATCGGCCTGCCCGTCGTGAGAAATGACTCGGGTGTGATCTCGTTTGGCGACATGCGCGCCCTTCCCGGTACTCGGCTCGTGTGGACCACGAAGCGGAGGAACAGCGCACGCGCCAAAGCCTCACCGACGAAAACACCGGCGAAGGCTCAGGCCAAGTCCTCGAGTCGTACCGCGGCAAAGACCCCTACTCAGGCCAAGTCCTCGAGTCGTACCGCCACAAAGACCCCCACGCGGGCCAAGTCCTCGAGTCGTACCGCCACAAAGACCCCCACGCGGGCCAAGTCCTCGAGTCGCGCGGCGTCCAAGGCCGCCCCCGCGTCGAAGGCTCCCGCAAAGCGCGCGGCCGCGAAGGGATCGAAAGGAAAGCCGACCCCGAAATCCCGCGGTACCGCGATCGCCACGGCCTAGGCCTCGCGCCCGCTCGGGAGCCCCGAGCATCAGGAGGCGGGAGAGAGTGCCTACCGCAGCCCGACGGGACGCTCAAGCGCCGTCGTGAGCATGGTCTCGACCAGCGCGGGATAGTCCAGCCCCTCCACGTCCCACATGCGAGGGAACATCGAGAAGGGCGTGAAACCCGGCATGGTGTTGATCTCGTTGAGGACGACGCTCCCGTCCTGACGGACGAACATGTCCACCCTGGCGAGACCCTCCGCACCGATCGCCACGAACGCTCGGAGCGCGTAGTCCCTGACCGTCTCCACGACGGCCTCTGGCAGGTCGGCGGGGCACGACAGCGTCACCGCGGCCTCGTCGAAGTACTTCGCCTCGTAGTCGTAGAAATCGTGCTCGCCAGCGGTGACGATCTCTCCCGGCTGGCTTGCCGACAGGCGGTCTGGGGTCTCCAGCACGGCACATTCGATTTCGCGCCCGGCGACGCCCTCTTCGATCAGTACCTTCGGATCGTGCTTGAGGGCCGCTCCGAGCGCGGCGCCAAACTCATCCCAGGAGGCGACGCGACTGACACCCTGGGACGATCCAGCCCGCGCGGGCTTGACAAAGACGGGAAGCCGCAACTGCTCGATTTCACCGCGTCGAAGTGCAGCCTCGGCGGCGCCATCGAGCACGACGGCTTCCGCCACGGGAAGACCGACGGCCCGGAAGGCTACCTTCGCAAACGCCTTGTCCATGCCAATCGCGGAGGCGAGAACTCCGGAGCCTACATAGCGCACGTCTACCAGGTCGAGCGCGCCCTGCACGGTGCCGTCCTCGCCCCATGGCCCGTGGAGCAGGGGGAAGACAACGTCCACCGCTGCCAGGTCCTCGACCTTTCCGCCATCGCGTCGCACGCGCCACATGGGATCGTCCGAGCGGAAGGGCGGCAGAACGGTTGTCCCGCCGCCAACCACCGATGGGAGTTCGCCGTCATGCATGCGCCAGTCGTCCGGATCATCATTCGCGAGCGTCCACTCTCCATCCCTCGCGATACCGACCGCTACAACGTCCCAGCGAGACCGGTCGATCGCCCGAAGCACTCCCGAAGCGGTGACGCACGAGATACCGTGCTCGGAGGACCTCCCCCCGAAGAGGATGGCAACGGTCGGGCGCGCCACGGGCTACTGTCCCTCGGCCTTGCGGGGGCGCGCGAGGAGAGCGGACATGATCGTCTCCGGATCCGCCCCGCCGTGAAGCATCTTCACGACGGCGTTGCAGATGGGGACGTCGATCTCGAGTTCGTCCGCGAGTTGCTGAATCGAGCGGGACGTCTCGACACCCTCGGCCGTGCCCCTGGTCTGCGTGATCGCGTCGCGAAGCGCGAGGCCCTTGCCGATGTGCGCCCCAAGGGCGTGGTTCCTCGACAGTGGCGAGGCGCACGTCGCGATGAGATCCCCCATTCCGGCGAGGCCGGGGAAGGTCTCGGAGGCCGCTCCGAGCGCGAGGCCGAGGCGTGAGATCTCTGCGAGCCCCCGCGTAATGATGGTGGCTGTCGTGTTGTTGCCGAAGCCCCGGCCGTCGGCGATTCCGACGCTCACGGCGATGACGTTCTTGTAGGCGCCACACAGTTCAACGCCGACGATGTCGGGGTTCGTGTATGGCCGAAAGTAGGCGGACGCCACGGCGTCGGACACCCGGTTGGCGGCCTCGGTGGAGGTCGCGGCGACGACGGTGGCCGTGGGTTGCTGAAGTGCGATCTCGCTTGCGAGATTCGGCCCCGACACCACCGCGAGACGCCCCTGCTTCAGTCCCCACACCTCGGCCAGCACCTCGCTCATCCTCATGTGGGTACCGACCTCGATGCCCTTCATGAGGGATGCGACAACGGCGCCGCGGGGGACCAGGTCGCCGAAGCCGGCGACGATGCTCCGGACGCTCTGGGCGGGAAGCGCGACGAAGATCAGATCCGCACCCGCGAGTGCCTCCTCGGCGTCCGCCGTCGCCGTGACCGAATCAGGCAAGACACGGTCGCCGCTGAAGCTAGTGTTCGTGTGGCGCTCGTTGATCTCGGTGGTCGCGGCCGTGTCGTTGCTCCAGATCACCGCCTCGTTCCCTGCGTCGCCGAGGACGGCCGCGAAGGTCGTCCCCCATGCGCCGCTTCCGAGGATCGCCGCGCGCGTCATGCGCCCTGCTTGCGCATGTTGAAGGGGACTGCGGGCGCGGGCTCACCGCGAAGCTCTTCGACCATACGAGTCAGGGTAGCCATAATCCGATCAGTCGCCTCTCGCAGGACCTCGTTCGACACCGGTTTGGCCCGTAGATCGTCCAGATCGATCGCGGGACCAGCCACGACGGTGACCTTCTTGCGCGGAAACGGCTTCAGGACCTTGCTGTAGCGCCCGAGGAGGCGGTGGGCGCCCCACTGGGCGACGGGGATCACCGGGACGCCCGTGGTCAGGGCCATCCTCGCGGCCCCCGTCCGGGCCACCATGGGCCATAGATCGGGGTCGCGCGTGAGCGTGCCTTCGGGGAAGATCGTGATGCACTGACCACGCTTGAGGAAGGCGATCCCGTCGTCGACGGCCTCCTTTGCCTTGGTCGTTCCCCGATGGACCGGGACCTGGTCGAGCGCCCGGACGATCCATCCGATAACAGGCGTGGTGAACAACTGCGCCTTCGCAAGGAAACGCGGCGAATGGCCGTTGTTGTAGAGGAAGTGCGCGAAGGTCACCGGATCGGCATAGGTCACGTGATTCGAGACCGCCAGGAATGCGCCCTCCCTCGGCAGGTTCTCCTCCCCGTGCCAATCCTTCTTCACCATCGTCCACGCGATCGCACGGAGGAGCGCCGCGGCGACGTGATAACCCCGGGGCATCTTCCCCCGAATCCGAACCCTACTCAAAGGACGCGCCTAAGGCGGAGAGCTTGTCGCGGAAGCCCTCATATCCGCGATCGATGATTCCCACGCCCGTGACGGTGGACGTGCCCTTGGCCGCAAGTGTGGCGATGAGGTGGCTGAATCCTCCGCGAAGATCGGGGACGTCGATATCCGCGGCTTTGAGGGGCGTCGGGCCCGAGATCACGGCCGAGTGCTTGAAGTTCCGTTGGCCGAACCGGCAGGCGGTATCGCCGAGACACTCGCGGTAGAGTTGGATGTTGGCGCCCATCTTCACCAGGGCCTCGGTGAACCCGAAGCGCTGCTCGTACACGGTCTCGTGCACGATGCTTAGCCCCTTCGCCTGCGTGAGCGCGACGACGAGCGGCTGCTGCCAATCGGTCATGAACCCGGGATGGACGTCCGTTTGGAGGGCGATCGATCGTAGTTGGCCGCCCGGGTGCCAGAAGCGGACGCCGTGCTCACGCACCTCGAACTCGCCCCCCACCTTGCGGAAGACGTTGAGAAACATCGCCATGGTGCGTTGCTGGGCGCCGTGGACGAAGACGTCGCCCTGGGTCGCGAGCGCCGCGCACGCCCAGGAGGCCGCCTCGATCCGGTCCCCGAGCGAGAGGTGCTCGTACCCGTGCATCTCGTCCACGCCCTCAATCGTCACGGAGCGATCCGTCTCGACGGAGATCACGGCGCCCATCTTCTGCAGGAGGTCGATGAGGTCCTTGATCTCGGGCTCGACGGCGGCGTTCTCGAGGCGCGTGGTGCCCTCGGCGCGCACGGCGGTGAGGAGGAGCTGCTCCGTCGCGCCGACGCTCGGGTACTTGAGCTTGTACTTGATGCCGTGGAGGCCCTTGGGGGCCGAAAGGCGAATTCCGTCGCCGAGTTCCTCGACGACCGCGCCGAACTTCTTCAGGATTTCGAGGTGGAAGTCCACCGGACGATCGCCGATCCTGCATCCGCCGAGGTCGGGGATGACAGCCTCGCCGAGGCGATGGAGAAGCGGGCCGCAGAGCAGGATTGGAATGCGGCTCGAGCCGGCGTGGGCGCTCACGTCGCCGAGGTGTGCCGGAACGACCTTGGTCGGATCGATCGTGAGGACGCCCGAGGGCGCGTCGTACGTGACGCTTGCGCCGTGAAGCTCGAGAAGCCCCGTCACGACCCCGACGTCCCGAATGTCGGGCACGTTGCGCAGGATCGAGGAGCTGTCGCCAAGGAGTGAAGCCACCATCGCCTTGGATACAAAGTTCTTCGCGCCGCGTACGGTGATCTCGCCAGCGAGGGGCTTTCCGCCCGTGATGCGAATGGTGTCGCTCATGGCACTATCGTGCCCTATCCCCAGGGAGGTCGAGTCGCTCGATTGGCTAGAAACCCGGAGGATCGGCGGGAAGCCCGGGTACCGCCACCGTCACCGTTCCGCTATCGCTCCGTTCCGCTCCATCGGAAGACGTGCACGTCACGGTCCAACGATGCTCCTCACAAGGGGGCCTCGGTCGCGCCGACACCGCCGCGTGGGGCGCGGGCGGGCCAGCGCCTGTCCGCGGGGCCACAGGGATCCACTCCCGCGCGTCAACTCATTTCCGAGTGGCGAGACTCCAAGGAGGCCACCTCGGAATGAGCGGGGCGGATTAGTTGACGGGTCGCGCGGCCTCGATCTCGACCTCGGGCAGGTGCTTGGCGGGAAGCGTCTTCGGACGCCACTCCTCGCGCTCCGCCTCGAAGGCCGTGATGTCCTCCTCGTGCTTGAGCGTCAACCCGATGTCGTCGAGGCCCTCCATGAGGCGCCAGCGCACGTAGTCGTCGATCTCGAACGGCACGGTGATGTCCGCTGCCGCCACGGTCCTGTGCTCGAGCGAAACCGTGAGTTCAAGGCCCGGCTCCTCCTCGAGCATCTTCCACAAGAGCTCGACGTCCGCCTGGTCAACCTGAGCCGTGAGGAGCCCCTGCTTGCCCGAGTTGCCGCGGAAGATGTCCGCGAACCGGCTCGAGATGATGACCTTGAAGCCGTAGTCGTTGAGCGCCCAGACCGCGTGCTCGCGGCTGGACCCCGTTCCGAAGTCGGGGCCGGCGACGAGCACAGAGCCGAGCGCGTACGCGGGCTGGTTGAGGATGAAGTCCTCGTCCCCGCGCCACGCCGCGAAGAGCGCATCCTCGAACCCCGTGCGCGTCACGCGCTTGAGGTAGACCGCGGGGATGATCTGATCGGTGTCCACGTTCGAACGGCGCAGCGGGACGCCGACGCCGGTGTGGGTGGTGAATTTCTCCATGGTCAGGCCTCCAGGTCTGAGGGAGAGGACAGGGTCCCGCGCACCGCGGTCGCGGCCGCGACGAGCGGCGAGACGAGGTGGGTGCGGCCGCCCTTGCCCTGGCGCCCCTCGAAGTTGCGGTTGGACGTGGACGCACTGCGCTCCTGCGGCGCGAGTTGGTCCGGGTTCATCCCCAGGCACATGGAGCAGCCCGCATTGCGCCACTCCGCGCCGAAGTCCTTGAAGACCTGATCGAGGCCCTCGGCCTCGGCCTCGAGGCGCACGCGAGCGCTTCCGGGAACCACGAGCATGCGAGTATCCGGGGACTTGGTGCGTCCCTTGATGACGGCGGCCGCGGCGCGGAGGTCCTCGATGCGGCCATTGGTGCACGAGCCGAGGAAGACCGTGTCGATCGCGACGTCGCGAAGCGGCGTCCCGGGCGTGAGGCCCATGTACTCAAGGGCATTGGCTGCCGCGACGCGGTCGTTCTCCCCCTCGAAGTCGTCGGGGCTCGGAACGGAGGCGCTGAGCGGGAGTCCCTGGCCGGGGTTCGTGCCCCAGGTGACGAAGGGCTCAAGATCGGCGGCGTCGAGGGTGACCTCGACGTCGAACGTTGCGTCGTCGTCGGTGACCAGCGTCTTCCAGTGTTCGACGGCGGCGTCCCAGTCCTCGCCCTCGGGTGAGTGTGGGCGGCCCTTGACGTACTCCATCGTCGTGTCATCCGGTGCGATGAGGCCCGCCCGGGCACCGGCCTCGATCGACATGTTGCACACCGTCATGCGCGCCTCCATGGAGAGCGCGCGGATCGCGTCGCCGCGGTACTCGAGCACGTAGCCCTGTCCCCCGCCGGTGCCGATCTTCGCGATGACCGCGAGGATGATGTCCTTGGCGGTCGTGCCGGGCCTCAGCGTGCCGTTGACGTTGATCGCCATCGTCTTGAACTTGCCGAGCGGGAGCGTCTGGGTAGCGAGGACGTGCTCCACCTCGGACGTCCCAATGCCGAACGCGAGCGCGCCGAACGCGCCGTGCGTCGAGGTGTGGGAGTCTCCGCAGACCACGGTCATGCCCGGCTGCGTCAGCCCGAGTTGCGGGCCGACGACGTGGACGACGCCCTGATCGGCGTCGCCGAGGCTATGGATCCGGACGCCGAACTCCTTCGCGTTGGCGCGGAGGGTATCGATCTGGGTCCGGCTCGTGAGGTCGGCGATCGGCTTGTCGATGTCGAGCGTGGGGGTGTTGTGATCCTCGGTCGCGATCGTCAGGTCGGGGCGCCGAACCGTGCGACCCGCGAGGCGAAGCCCATCGAAGGCCTGGGGGCTCGTGACCTCGTGGACCATGTGGAGGTCGATATAGAGAAGATCGGGCGCGCCGCCCACTCCCTCTCTCACGAGGTGGCTGTGCCACAACTTCTCAGCAAGCGTCGTTCCCATGCGTGTTCCCTCTCGGCTCGCGTCCGCTCGAGCGCGGCGATCGTCCAGTACTTGCGTCTCATTATGTAGGACAGTAGTATCGTTCTGTGGACAATCATAGCGGAGTCGGCGTCATTGACAAGACTGCGGCGATCCTCGCCGAACTCGAGAAGGGACCGGCGACGCTCGCGGATCTCGTGGCGCGCACCCACCTCGCGCGCCCGACCGTACATCGCCTCGCGCTTGCCCTCGAACACCACCACCTCGTCGGCCGCGACGCGCGCGGCGCCTTCATCCTCGGCCGCCGGTTCCTCCAACTCGCCGCGACCGTGGGCGAGGACCGGCTCGTGAGCGCCGCGCAACCCATCCTCGATGCACTCCGCGACCAGACCGAGGAATCGGCCCAACTGTTCCGGCCCCACGCGGAGCACCGCATCTGCATCGCCGCAGCGGACCGACCCTTCGGGCTTCGCGACTCCATCCCCGTCGGCACCACCATGACGATGCACGCCGGCTCCGCGGCCCAGGTGCTGCTCGCGTGGGAGGAACCGGAACGGATGCACGCGCTGCTTGAGGGTGCAAGGTTCACCGCCGACGACCTCGCGCGGGTGCGCGAGCAGGGCTATGCCGAGAGCGCGGGCGAGCGGGAAGCCGGCGTCGCGGGCGTATCCGCGCCCGTCTGGGGGGCATCGGGACGCGTCATCGCCGCGATCTCGATCTCAGGCCCCATCGAGCGACTCACGGGCCATCCCGCCGAGAGGCACGCGCGGAACGTCACCGATGCCGCGCGGCACTTGAGCGATGTCCTGCGAAAGAGCGACGCCTAGCTGGCCTTGGACAGCGCCGCCGCGATCTCGCGCCCCCACTCGCGCGCCCGCTCGACCTCGCCGGGAAGAAGCATCCCCTCGTCTCCGATCGTGCCCGGCTTCAGCGCGATGCAGAAGCCCTCTCGCTTCACGAGCGCCTGGTATCCGGCACGCTCGAGCTTGGTGGCGATCCTCGATGCCCCGCCCCTGCCGAGGGGGCCACGTGCCCGGGTGTCGAATGCCGCGGAGCGACCGGATCCTCGGGGAAGCCCCGCGAGCCAGTCACGCATCAGTTGGTGCGAACCGTCCGCCACGGCCGCGTTCTCCCCTGCGGGCTTCTTGACGGCCTGATTCACCGAGTCGCGGGTGGGCAGGTTGAACGCGTGTACGGGGCAGCCCGCGACGATGAGATCCGCCCCGGCGATCGCCTCGGGCGTCGCCTCGCTGGTGCTGAGTGCGACCGCTCCCTTGCCGAGCCCGTCCGCAATGGCGTGCGCAACGGCGGCCGTACTCCCCCAGAGCGACTGATAGACGACGATGGCCTTCACGAGACTTCCCTTCTCAAACTCCCCATCGCGAGACTATACCCGCGGCCTCGTCACGCGCCGGAAAGAAGGAAGCCGCGCCACCCAAACGGAATCGGTACCGGGGGCCCGCGTCGGGCGGCACGGCTTCCTCTCATCCCGAAGGCGGAAGCTGGCCGAGGGGGGGTCGTTAGCCTCCGCCTGGATTTGCGGGATGATCCCCCGAGGTATCGGAGGGGGACACAACGTCTTCGTCTCCCGTACGGGACTTGCCGGCCTCGCCCGACTTGCCCGGGCTGTCGGGCCTACCTCCGGCGCCTGAGTTCCCCTGGTTGCCATCCGCGGCGTTGTCGCCCGACCGTCCGGGAGTGCCATCGTCCGCTTTCCCGTTCGATCCATCGAGCCCTCTGGCATAGGAACTGACGGCCTGGCCGAATTCCGGTCCCTTAACGTCGGCCTGGCTCATCCAGCGAATCATCTCGGCGACTCGCGCGTGCACCTCCGCCGAGTTCTCGCTTCCGTTGGCCGCAAGCTGCTCGGCCGCGGCCACGAGCGCGGCGGACGATGACGCATCGCCCTCGTCCTTCAGGGCCTCGGCCGCGTGGTGGAGAGCCTCGTCGACCTTCCCCCCTTCGACAAGCTTGGCCGACTCGCTGAGACGCTCGTGACTGCCCCCCGCGCCGATCCCCACGGCCTCGAACGCACGATCGACGCTGTAGAGCGCGTCGCCGGGCGCGGCACCGTCCGCTGCGGCTGCAGTACCCGCGAGCCCGGCCGAGGCAAGGATCGCAACGGCGCCGGCAAGGGAGATGCGACGACGCCACGGCGTCGCAGTTCGTGGGGAGGCTGGCTTGGCGCGTCGGATCGACGAGCGGTTCGCCCCGGCGAGGGACTCCCGAGAGGTCTCTGCGAGGAGCGAGGCCATCGCCGCGACGGTGGAGGGATCGGTCGTTCCGTGGGCGCGTGAACGCAGCGAGGCGATGGCCGGTCCGAGGCGCGCGGCATACGCGCTCACAGGGGGGCGACCCCGGAGCACGGCCTCAGTGTCCTCAGCGGACCAAGATTCGCGCATAACGTCCCCGTTATCGCCCACGCCGGGGATCGGGTTACTCGGACTCATCGAGGGCCTCCCTCAGGGCGCGGAGCGCCCGATGCTGCAGTACCTTGATCGCGCCGGGGGACTTGCCCATGACGGACGCCGCGTCGGCGACCGAGAGGTCACCGACGACCCGCAGGGCAAGGACCTCGCGGTGAGCGTCCGACAACCTCTCGAGGGCAGCCGCGAGGCGCTCGTCGCGAAGCGAGCCGATGGCGTCGTCCTCGACGCTTCCCGCCGCGCCGAGCGTCGCAAGTGCCTCGTCGGCGTCCGCGTCCGCGCGCCGCGGCCGCCGAGCGGCCGCCCTGCGGGCGTCCTGCATGCGCCGATGCGCGATGACGAAGACCCATGAGCGGAATGCTGGCTCGTCGCCCTCGAAGCCCGCGAGACCTCGCGCAACCTGAAGGAAAGTCTCCGAGGCCAGGTCCTCGGGCTCCGCCGCCCCCCGGCTTGCGAGGTATCCGGTCACGGGTCCGACGAGATCGCGATACAGGGCCTCCCATGCCCACTCCTCGCCCGTGCGTGCTGCCGCAAGGATGGCGGCGAAGGGCTCCCCGAGCGTCATCGCGGCATCACGGGGGCATCGATGAGGGCCTGGATCCACGACGGGACCGAACGGGCATGCACAGCGTCGAACGTAGCACGCGAACGTCGCGTCAATCCCAAGGCCGCCTCTCTAGCCGCAGAGCGTCGCGAGGCGAGCCCCCCACTCCCGCGCTCGCTGCAACTCACCCTCGGCGAGCCTGACGCCGGAGTCGGCCGGTTCCGGGAATCGCTCCACGATGAATGTCTCCGGTGGCGTGATCGCGTGATAGCCCGCTCGCCGCAGTTTGCGGAGGATCCGCGCGCCGGACGCGCCGCCGACCTGGGACGCGATACGAGTGTCGAAGGCCGCCGCCGAACCGCTACCTGGCCCTAGGCGGGCGAGCCAGTCCCGCATCATTTGGCCAGAGAGGTCGGGTGGAATCGCTCCTGGGAGAGCGCCCCGCCTGAGTGCGCTCTCTCGGGTCTTGAGCTTGGGGAGCGTCATCATGTGAACGGGCGCCCCAGCCACCACCAGGTCGATGCCTTCCAGAAGGTCGCTCGTCGCGTCGGTTGTGCGTCGGGCGATCGCTCCGCTCCCCAGTCCCGCGACGATGGCCTCGGCGATCGCAGCCGTGTTTCCCCAGAGGGATTCGTAGACGACCACCGCCCGCATGGCGATGCTCCTTCCGTATCGGGGGGATACCGACCGTTCTACTCGGGGCCGGGAGTGGGCGCAACCGAGGAGCGGCTACACCTTGGGTTTCTTCGCGGAAGCGGGCTTCTTGGAGGAAGCGGGCTTCTTGGAGGAAGCGTCGTCCGAAGCGGGCCGCATCCCCGTCCACCGCATCCACGCGATCCCACCCGCGAGCACGAGGCATGCCGCGGCGATGATCCAGATCCAGGGGACGCCTCCGCCTGCGCCTCCACCCACCGGTGCCTCGGGATCCGCGAGAAACGCCGCGACCCAGCTAAGCGCCGAGTTCCAGTTCACGGCGATTTCGTTGGTGGAATACGACTCGATATCGTCCACGTAGCACGTCTGGGGACCGCAATCCTCGTTCGGGAAGAGCCCCTTCATCACCGGATCCCACGACGGTACGTTGGCGTTCGGTCCCCCCGCGATGGAACCGACGGGCGGATGCGGAAAGGCTTGATCCAGCTGCGCCGCATACCAGCGGGAGTGTTGGTTCTGGGAGAACACAGTGCCGTAGCCGGTGACATAGGACTGGTTCGGGGCATTGCGCCCAAGCAGGTAGTCCATGCTTTCGCGCACGGCGTCAAGATACGCAGGCTCCCCCGTGAGGTCGTAGGCGGTGGCGAGGATGACCATGTTGCTGAGCACCGCCGCGTTCGAACCCCAGACGAAGTCGTCGGCGGCTAGCGCCTGGCCGAAGCCCTGCTCCGCCTGCACGACCAGTACCGCGTCCGCCCCCTGGACGACGGACGCTTCGATCGCGTCGCGCCCGGAAATCGCGCTGGGAACGGTCGCGAGGTCCATACGCCCGAGCGCGGCCGTGTGACCCCAATCGAAAGAGCCCACCGTGAATAACTTGTTCCACGGGGACTCGAGCAGGAAGTCCTCATACTTCGACTCTCCCGTGGTGAGGTACAGCTCCGCCGCCGCCCAGTAGAACTCGTCCGTGACGATCTTGTCGTCGTACGCTCCGCCCCCTGCCGTGCCATCCGTGACCGGCGCATACAGGTCGGGGGTCTCCAGCGCCGCGTCCCACGCGGTCTCGGCGGCGCCGAGGAGCGAGTCCGCATAGACGTCGTCAAATACCCTGAAGAGTCGCGCGCCCTGGGCCGCCGTCGCGGCGAGGTTGAGCGTCGCCGCCGTCGAGGGGCGGTGAAGGTAGCGAATGTAGTCGTCGTCCGCAGGCATGAGCGGAAGGCTTGTCCACCCGAAGTCGTGGATCTTGTGGTGGACCATGCCCGCGTACTGCTCGCCCTCCGGCACCTGCATGGACAGCATGAAGTCGAGCTCCCACTTGGCCTCGTCGAGGATGTCGGGGATGCCGTTGCCCGTCTCGGGGATCGCCAGCACGGAGTCGCCCATCATGGCGCGCCCCGCGCCCTTCACCCGGAGCGACCGCTCGTACGCGGATAGAAGCTGGTAGGTGGCGATTCCGCCATTGACCACGTACTTGCCGTGGTCGCCCGCGTCGTACCAGCCACCCACGACGTCGAGCGTGTAATCGCACGTCCACGGCTCGCCGTAGATCGACTCGGAGTCACCCGCGGGCTGACACGGGACACCGTAGTCGCCCTGGTTCGTGTCGGAGCCGCCCGCGGTGCTCACGTGTCCTGCCGCGCGCGCATAGTCATCTCCGGCGAGCGCCGCGTCGATCTCGATCCCTGAACGCGCAAGGTAGAAGTAGTGGAGCGCATCGTCGCGCAGCGGGCCGTAGAGATCGGCCGCGATCACGAACGGGTAGCTCTCGTCGTCGTCAACGATGAGCGTGTACGTGTCCTCGGCTGTGACCTCGGAGAAGTCGATGACCTGGACGACGAGGCGTGACGAGGCGTCTCCACCGAACGGCACCGACATCCCCTCAGCGGCCGTGGCGCCCGCAGCGTCCACGAGACTCCACGCGACGGGGCTGGTCGCGTCGGTGACGAGAG
>CAZTJX010000006.1:0-18345 GCA_964613755.1 uncultured Demequinaceae bacterium
TTCACTCGTGGGCGCGCTCCCCCGTTACGCTGGCGCCATGCGAGTCGCGGCTATCGATTGTGGGACGAACTCCCTTCGCCTCTTGGTCGCCGATATCGATCCGGCCGAGGGGACGCTCCGCGACGTCACGCGTGAGATGGTCGTCGTCCGGCTCGGCGAGGGCGTCGACCGAACGGGCCTCTTCGCTCCCGAGGCGCTCGAGCGGACCCTCGCGGCTGTGGGCCGGTACGCCGAGACCTGTCGGGACCTCGGGGCGGAGGCAATACGCTTCGTCGCGACCTCGGCCTCGCGGGATGCGGCGAATAGCGATCTGCTCGTGGCCGGGGTGCAGCGGATTCTCGGCGTCGTGCCAGAGATCATCTCGGGCGACGAGGAGGCCCGGCTTTCGTTCCTCGGCGCGACGGGCGCTCTTGCCGATGGGCTTCAGGACCCGTTCCTTGTCGTGGACCTAGGCGGCGGTTCGACCGAACTCGTCCTTGGCGAACGAGTCCCGGAGCACGCACACTCGATGGATGTGGGCTGTGTCCGCCTTGCCGAGCGCCACCTCTCCGCCGATCCCCCCGGCCCGAGGGAGATCGAGGCGGCGGAGCGCGACATCCGGGAAGCCCTGGATGCGGCTGCAGCGACGATTCCCCTGGGGAGGACCCGCACGCTCGTGGGCGTCGCGGGGACGGTTACGACCATCACCGCCCACGTCCTGGGGCTGGACGCCTATCGACCCGAGCGCATCGACGGCTCGATCCTGAGGATCGACGACGCGGCTGAGGGCGCCGACGACCTGCTCATGATGCCGAGGGCGGTTCGCGCGAGGCTGCCGTTCATGCATCCCGGCCGTGTCGACTCGATCGGGGCTGGTGCGCTCGTGTGGCGAGAGGTGATGCTACGCGTGAGGCGCGAGGTGGATCAGGGAGGAGGTACCCTCGACACCGTCGTCACGAGCGAGCATGACATTCTCGATGGGATCGCCCTGGCGCTCGCTTCCGCGTGACGGCGTCTGGCCTGGGACAATCGAGACGGGCCCCCGTAGCCCAGTTGGCAGAGGCAACCGGCTTAAAACCGGTCCAGCGCAGGTTCGATCCCTGCCGGGGGCACCGATCGTCGGCGGTAGCATGGCGGAAATCCGACACGGCCGCGCGCCGACGGGACAAGGAGGCTGCCGTGACCCACTTCGATCTTCCTCTCGACGAGCTCCGCTCATACCGGCCCTCCATCGCCCAGCCCGCAGATCTCGACGAGTTCTGGGCCTCGACCATTGCCGAGGCGCGCGCGTTCGGCGGAGACCCCGTGCTGGTGCCCGTCGAGCCTGCCCTCCCCAACGTCGACGTGTGGGACGTGACCTTTCCTGGCTTTGGGGGTCACCCCATTAGGGCCTGGTACTCGCGTCCCGCGGGAGAGAAGGCCGACCTCCCCGTCATCGTCCAGTACCAGGGGTACAACGGGGGCAGGGGGCTCGCGTACGAGCACACGTTCTGGCCGTCCGCCGGTTACGCCCACCTGATGATGGACACGCGGGGTCAGGGTTCGGGATGGGGGGCGGGTGGCGAGACGTCGGACCCCGCGGGCTCAGGGGCGTCCGGCGCGGGGTACATGACACGAGGCATTCTCGATCCCACCGAGTACTATTACCGCCGCCTCTTCACCGATGGGGTACGGGCCGTGGACGCCGTGCGGGTACTGCCAGGGATTGACGAGAAACGCCTCTATGTTGCGGGGATCTCGCAGGGGGGAGGAATCGCCATCGCCGTGGCGGCCCTCGTGCCGGACCTTACGGCCGCACTCATCGACGTGCCGTTCCTCTGCAACTTCGAGCGCGCGTTGGCCCTCATCGATTCGGACCCCTACGGGGAGATCACGCGGTACCTCTCCGTTCATCGTGACCACACGGAACGCGCGCTCGCCACGCTCGCGTACTTCGACGGGGCGGCGCTCGCCACTCGCGCGACCGCCCCCGCCCTCTTCTCCGTCGCGCTCATGGACGACACATGCCCGCCGTCGACGGTCTTCGCCGCGTATAACGCATGGAAGGGCGAGCCCAAGGAGATCGTGGTGTATCCCTACAACCGTCACGAAGGCGGGGGAGCCCACCAGATCACACGGCAGTGGGAGTATCTGAGCTCGCCGACCGCCTAGTAGGCGACCTGGCAGAACCCGTGGTTGCAGTAGCCAGAGGGGTTCTTGTGGAGGTACCCCTGGTGGTAGTCCTCGGCGTAGTAGAAGGTGCCGTCACCGGCGTCCTCGGCCCTCTCGATCTGGGTGGAGATCAACCCGAAGCCCTTGTCTCGCAGGTTCTGCTGATAGCGGGAGCGTGACATGACGGCCTCGGTGTGCTGGTTCTCCGTGGTGGCGAAAACGGCGCTCCTGTACTGAGTCCCGACATCGCCCCCCTGGCGGTATGGGGTTGTCGGGTCGTGGTTCTCCCAGAAGGCCGCAAGGAGTGTTTCGACGGAGACCCTCGTGGGGTCGAAGACCACCTGAACCGTCTCCGTGTGACCCGTCCGGGACGTGCACGTCTCCTCGTAGGTGGGGTTCTTGGTCCATCCGCCCATGTAGCCCACCGCCGTCACGAACACGCCCTCGGTCTGCCAGAAGATCCGCTCAGCACCCCAGAAGCACCCCATGGCGAGGTAGATCATCTCGTGCCCGTCTGGCCACGGGCCCTGGAGTGGTGTTCCGAGAACCACGTGAACGGGGGAAATTCGAGGGGGTTCGTCGCGACCAGGAAGCGCCTGCTCCGGCGTCACCATCGCCGTCTTGTCGAGCGGCACTTGCGGCCTCCTCGCCGTTGTATCCACCCGGTCAACGCGGTGGTACATTCGTATGTTCCGGGGGGTGAATCGTTCCCGGCGCCACCTCCATCATCGCGCTACGCTCGCGGTATGGCTACTCGATCCGCTCCGCTCGACAACGAAGAAGTCCCCGATATCCTCGAACACGTCCCCGTACCCCTGAGGGTCGCGGGCGCGTGGTCGTGGCGCCTCATCGTCGTGGGTGTCGTCATCCTCGCCATCTTCAGTATCGTCGCGCGGCTCGCGGCGCTCGTCGTTCCCGTTGCGGTGGCGTTCCTCATTGCGGCGCCGCTCGGGTCGGTTGTTGGGTGGCTTGCGCGCCACGGGTTCTCACGCGGGTGGGCGGCGTTCACGACGCTTCTCGCGCTCGTGGGGATCGTCCTCGGGCTGATCACCCTCGCGAGCACGACCGTCATCTCCGGGATTGACGAGCTCAAGCAGCAGGCGTCCGATGGGCTCCACACCCTCATCGACTGGCTGTCATCGGGGCCACTGAATATCAGCGCGGAGCAGATCCAGTCCTACCTCGACAAGGCGGGGCAGACGCTCCAAGACAACAGTTCGGGCATTGCCGCGCGCGCTCTCTCGGTGGGGTCGACGGTGGGGCTCGTGACGGCCGGAGCGATCCTGGCGCTCTTCTGTCTCTTCTTCTTCCTCAAGGATGGCCGACAACTCTGGCTGAACTTCGTCCAGATCTTCCCGCGCCGTGCTCGCCCCCAGGTGGACTATGCGGGGAGGGCGGCGTGGGAGACCCTCGCCCGCTACACCCGCACATCCGTCTTCGTCGCTTTCGTCGATGCCACGGGTATCGGGCTCGGCGCGTGGATCCTCGGGCTCAACCTCTGGGTACCGATCTTCATCGTCGTGTTCCTGACGTCGTTCATTCCTTTGATCGGCGCCACGCTCTCGGGGATGGTTGCCGTCATGGTTGCCGTCGTCGAGGGCGGGTGGGTGAAGGCCGTGATCATGGTCGGCATCGTCCTGATCGTGCAGCAGGTGGAGGGCAATGTGCTCTACCCGTACCTCTTCGGGAAGGCTGCCTCCGTGCACCCGATCGCCATCCTTCTCACCGTAGGTGTCGGAGGCATCGTCGGGGGCCTCGTCGGGGCGCTCCTGGCCGTGCCGATCCTTGCGTTCACCAAGACCTTCATCGAAGGCCTGAGGAAGACCGGGCTGGGTCCGACGACGGAGATCCCCATCAAGGGTGTCGGAGGGGGCTCGTGAGGCTTTTTAGCCCGTGAAGGGTTCGGTCGAGAGGATCTTGACCGGTACCTCCGTGCCATTGGGGGCCACGTAGGAAGTCTCGTCTCCTGGATGCTTGCCGAGGAGCGCAAGACCCAGCGGGGATTGCGCGGAGAACACGTCGATCTCGGTGCCCCCTACCGCCTCTCGCGAGCCCACGAGGAACCGCATCTCGCGGCCGCCGACCTCGGCCGAGACCACCATGCCTGACTCGATCTCGCCATCGCCCGTGGGTGCCGCGCCCACCTTGGCGTTGTCGAGAAGGCGCCGAAGCTGAGCGATCCTCCCCTCCTGCTTCGCCTGCTCTTCGCGGGCGGCGTGATACCCGCCGTTCTCGCTCAGATCGCCCTCTCGCCTGCGCTCGTCAATCTCGCGGGCGATCTCGGAGCGTGCCTGACCGGTGAGGTAGGCATACTCCTCCTGGAGGCGATCGAACGCCTCCTGGGTGAGCCATGCCTGGGTCTCCGTCACGTCAGCCTCCTCGTAGGGCAAGGTCCCACAGGATACCAAGGGTCGGCGCCGGGGGGATAGCGCGGGGCGACATCGACACCGCCACCGCCCGAGGAAGGCGGGTAACGATCCGGCGTCAGGCGCGATAGATCGCGAGACTGACGGCGATGTAGTGGCAGATGAACGCAGAAATCGTGAGCGCGTGGAAGATTTCGTGGAACCCGAAATACCTCGGGCTCGGGTTCGGCCACTTGAGGGCGTAGATCAGGGCGCCAACCGTGTATGCCAGACCCCCGGCGAACACGAGCGCGATGATCGCCGGCCCCCCCGCCTCGGCAAGGGGCCGAATGAACGCCACGGCGACCCATCCCAGGCCGATGTAGAGCGGAACCCAGAACCATCGCGGGGCGTGGTGCCACAGCAGGCGCGCGAGTAGTCCCGCGAGGGCGCCACCCCACACGATAGAGAGCGCGATGATTGCCGTGCGCCGGGGGAGGAGGAGCACGCTGAGCGGCGTGTACGTTCCCGCAATGATCAGGAAGATGTTCGCGTGGTCGACCCGCTGCAGGATGGAGCGTAGATGGGTGGCCCAGTTGCCGCGGTGGTAAATCGCGGACGTGCTGAAGAGCTGCACGGCCGTCAAGACGTAGACCGCGGCGCTGATACGACCGGCGAGCGTGGGACCGAAGGTGACGAGAACGAGGCCAGCGATGAGGACGACGGGAATCGCGCCCATGTGGAACCAGCCGCGTAGGAGGGGTTTGGGGGGCTGGGAGGCGTCAGTCGTCGTCGGGACCTCGGCGGCTCGCATGAACCTACGATACCGTAGGTTACGGAGCACCGGTACCGTGGGGTGCGGAAATCCCCCCGCTCGACCCCGCCAGGAAGGATGCTGATGCGCGTGCTGCAGCCGCTCTACGGCACGTACGAGCGTCGCCTGCTGAGCACGCTTCGACGGGGGGGTAAGGTTCCCCGGCACATCGGCGTCATCCTCGACGGAAATCGCCGATGGGCGAGGCAGGCGGGTGCCCCCGACGCCGACGGCCACCGCGCTGGGGCGGACAAGATCACCGAACTTCTCGAATGGTCCGACGGGATTGGAGTCGACGTCGTCACGCTGTGGATGCTCTCCACGGACAATCTTGACCGCGAGCCTCAGGAACTCGAGTCCCTCCTCGGCATCATTTGCTCCGCCGTCGAGACGCTCGCGGCGGATGGGCGCTGGCACCTCCAGGTGGTCGGAGCGCTCGATCTGCTCCCGCCCCCCATCGCCGCGCGCCTTCGCGAGGCGGCCCGATCGAAACACGCCCGCGGCAGCCTCCATGTCAATATCGCCGTCGGCTATGGAGGCAGGCACGAGATCGCGGACGCGGTCAAGGCGTTTCTCCAGGAAGGCGTCAGCCAGGGCTGTTCGCTCGCGGAGGTCGCGCAGGACTTCTCGGTTGAGCACATTGCTCAGCACCTCTACACCAAGGGTCAGCCCGATCCCGATCTGGTGATCCGCACGTCCGGAGAGCAAAGACTGAGCGGATTCCTCATGTGGCAGAGTGCGCACAGCGAGTTTTACTTCTGCGAGGCCTACTGGCCGGACTTCCGTCACGTGGACTTCCTGCGCGCGTTACGCGCGTACTCCCAACGCGAGCGTCGCCGCGGTCGCTAGGGGTCCATGCTCGGCGTGTTGCGTGGGCACACGCCCGGGCGCGCGTACCGTCGAATCATGGTGGACAACGACCTCGCACCATAGACACCTCCGCCGCGGGGCGGAGTCTCCCCGCGGCCCGACCGGCAGCCAGGGAGCGTTTGTGACCGTCACTCAGAGCCCGTCCCCCGCAGCAATCCGGAGCGAGAGCGCGACGGGACTCCGGACCTTCGTGCTCGACACGTCCGTCCTCCTCTCGGACCCGCGAGCCTCGCTTCGCTTCGCCGAGCACGCCGTCGTCCTCCCCGTCGTCGTGATCACCGAACTCGAGGCGAAGCGTCACCACCCCGAACTGGGGTACTTCGCGAGGGCCGCTCTCAGGCTTCTGGACGAGCTTCGGATCAAGCACGGACACCTCGATGAGCCGGTCGAGATCAACAACCTCGGAGGGACGTTACGGGTCGAACTCAACCATTCGGATCCGGAGGTGCTTCCGAGCGGCTTCCGGCTTGGCGATAACGACACGCGTATCCTCGCCGTGGCGGCGAGTCTCCGCGCCGAGGGTCATGCCGTCACACTCGTCTCCAAGGATCTTCCGATGCGCGTCAAGGCCTCCGCGCTTGGCATGGATGCGGAGGAGTATCGGGCGGAGCTCGCGATCGAATCGGGCTGGACGGGAATGCGGGAGATTCGGCTGACCGATTCGCAGATGATGGAGCTCTACGACGCGGAACACGTGGACGTGCCGACGGTCGAGGACGCGGGGGAGGACCTTTCGCTCCTGCCCATTCACACCGGCCTCGTCATCCACTCGAGCCGTGGTTCGGCGCTCGGCCGAGTAACGGAGGGTGGGGGAATCCGTCTGGTGCGCGGCGACCTCGAGGTCTTCGGCATCCACGGGAGGAGCGCGGAGCAGCGCGTCGCGATTGACCTCCTGTTGGATGAGAGCGTGGGGATTGTCTCCATGGGGGGACGAGCGGGCACGGGGAAGAGTGCGCTCGCGCTCTGTGCGGGGCTTGAGGCGGTTCTGGAGCGGAACCAGCACAAGAAGATCATGGTCTTCCGGCCGCTGTACGCCGTCGGGGGCCAGGATCTGGGATACCTGCCGGGCAGCGAGTCCGAGAAAATGAACCCGTGGGCTCAGGCCGTGTTCGACACGCTCGGGGCGGTGGTATCGAAGGAAGTGCTTGAGGAAGTGACGGCCCGCGGTCTGCTCGAGGTGCTCCCGCTCACGCACATCCGCGGTCGCTCGCTCCACGACGCGTTCGTGATTGTCGACGAGGCCCAGTCGCTCGAGCGCAACGTCCTGCTTACGATGCTCAGCCGTATTGGCCAGGGTTCGCGCGTCATCCTGACCCATGACGTCGCTCAGCGCGACAACTTGCGCGTGGGGCGCCATGATGGAGTAGCCGCCGTGATCGAGGCCCTTAAGGGTCATTCGCTGTTCGCGCATGTGACGCTCGAACGGTCGGAACGATCGGCGGTGGCCGCGTTGGTGACCGACATCTTGGAAAGGCTCGACCTCTAGATGCTTCCTACCGAGCCGCGTCAACGCGCGGCAAACATCGTCTCTGCCTGCGTCCGCGTTCTTCTCGCCCTTCTCGGCCTGTACGTCACGATCAGCCTGATCGTCCTGGGAGGGTTCCGCGAGGTGCTCACTTTCACCCTCGAGTCGAACCTGATGATGGCGGTCTCCTTTGCGTGGACGGCGGTGACGCTTATCGGTAGGTGGCGCACCCCGCCCGAGTGGCTCGCGGGTAGCGCGGTGTTCTACATCACCATTACGGGACTCGTGTATTTCTTTGTGCTGAAACCGGATGACTTCCCCCACGCGGGCTCGTTCTTCGGATGGTTCGCCGTCAACAACAACATCGAGCACGTCGTGACGCCCGTGGGTGCCGCTCTGGTGTGGATCGTGTTTGCCGAGCATCGCCGCATCGCGTGGAAATTCGTCGGCTGGTGGCTCGTTTACCTCGTCGCCTACCTCACCGTGATCCTCGTACTCGTTGAGGCTCTCCCCGGCCAGAGCGCTCCCTATCCCTTCCTCGACGTGGCGCTTCACGGTTGGGGAGGGGTCGCATGGAGGATCCTCGTATATATGGCCTGGTTCACCGCGATTGCGGCGCTCATGATCCTTATGGACCACCGGCTGCCGCCGCGAACGCGGTGGAGTGAACTGGACCCGCGCGACCCTGCGAACACCGCCACCTGACCCATGCCCGCCACTCCCCTCGGTATCCCTTGCTGATTTGGTACTTGATCAGATACAGTACTGAACATGGTTAAGAACAGTTCCGATTCGGCCTCCGAGGCATTCGCCTCTGACCTGCTCCGCGGGCACACCGACACCATCGTGCTGGGGGTGCTGCGCCGCGGGGATCAGTACGGCTTCGAGATCTACAAGACGATCCGTGGCGCCACGGAAGGCGAGTACGAGATCAAGGAGGCGACGCTCTACGCGAGCTTTCGCCGCCTCGTAACCGAGGGCCTCGTCGAGGCCTACTGGGGCGACGAGAGCCAGGGTGGGCGCCGGAAGTACTACACCATCACGGACGCTGGGCGCGCCGTCTACGAGCGTAGCGTCGGCGACTGGGTTGCCACCCAGCGCATCATCAACAACCTGTTGGGCCTGAAAGGCAGTGAGTCATGAGCACGCAGAAGTACCCCACTATCCACCGCTACCTCGACGCCATCTTCGCGGATGTGCCACTGACGCCCGAGGCCCAGGCCTTCAAGGAGGAGATGCGCGGGAACCTCTCTGCGCGCGTCGCCGAGTTCGAGGCCGAGGGCCTTTCGCCCGCCAAGGCCACCGAGAAGGCGATCACGGAACTCGGCGATATCGACGAAGTCCTCCGTGCGGTTCGGTCGTCCGAAGGAGCCTCCGACCCCACCGTCGCGGCGTACCAGACCAACAAGGTCCGGCCGCGCCCCGCGTTCGTCCTCCGGGTTGTCAGCTTCGGCGTCATTGCCGCGACCGCGGTCGTCCTCGTGACCTTCGCCGCCACGAATCTCCTTCACTGGGGCGTCGGGGTCCAGGTCGCGCTCGCCATGGTCGCCCTCGCGATTCCCTGCGGCGTGATCGTCGGCGATTCTCTCCGCCAGGAGACGACGGCGTCGTACCGCCTTCCCGCCACCCGAGCGGCGGGCTATGGGGCCTCCACGGGTCTCGGCATCGCCGGCCTCGTAATGGGGCTCGTGATCGCCGACGCGCCGTCTCGACTGTGGCCGCTCGCCATCGGTGTCCCGCTCGTCGTCCTTTCGGGCCTCGCATTCACCTTCCTTGACGTGACGCAGACGAATCGCAGGAAGCCCTGGGTCCGCGAGCTCGCTCAGCGTCAGGTCGCGGCGAGCCGATTCACAGAGGATCCCGCCGCTGCCGCTCGCTTCGGGATGTACGCCGGGGCGATCTGGATGGTCGCCGTCGCCGCCTTCGTCGTCATGGTCCTCACGATCGGTGCCGTGGTCGCGCTCAGCGCCATCTTCGTCGGCGTGATTGCGACCATGCTTCTGCTCGCACGGATGGAGTTCGGCCCGACAACCAAGAAGGACTAGTGGCGCGTGCAAGCGTCGTTCGACGGGAGGGCCCTCGCGGGTCCTCCCGTCAGTCGTCTCTGGTCACGTGTCTCCGGTCATGGTGGTGACATCGAGGAGCGCGTCGAGCTGCTCCTCGGTCACCTCGCCCCGCTCGACGAACCCGAGGGCGATAACCGCCTCGCGCACCGTCAGCCCCTCGGCGATAGCGTGCTTGGCGATCTTCGCCGCACTCTCGTAGCCGATGACTCGGTTGAGTGGCGTCACGATGCTCGGGGACGCCTCGGCGTTCCGGAGGGCTCGCTCGACGTTCGCTTCGATGCCCGCTACGGCCGCGTCCGCAAGGAGCCGGGAGGCGTTGCTGAGAAGGCGCAACGACTCGAGTGTCCCGAGAGCCATGACGGGAATCTGGACGTTGAGTTCGAATGCGCCAGAGGCTCCGGCCCAGGCAACCGTGGCGTCGTTCCCGATCACGCGTGCGCAGACCATGAGCACCGCCTCGGGGATGACGGGGTTGACCTTTCCCGGCATAATCGAGGATCCCGGCTGGAGATCGGGAATGCGTATCTCCCCGAGGCCGGTGTTGGGGCCGGACCCCATCCACCTGAGGTCATTGCAGATCTTCGTCAACCCGACCGCGATGGTTCGGAGGACTCCGCTGAGCTCGACGAGACCGTCGCGCGAGGACTGCGCCTCGAAGTGGTTGCGCGCCTCGGTGAGGGGTAGCTCGGTGTCCTTGGCGAGAAGGGCGATCACCCGCGCCGAGAAGCCAGCAGGGGTGTTGATCCCTGTTCCCACCGCCGTCCCGCCAAGGGGGACCTCTGCGACGCGGGGGAGGGCGGCGAGGAGCCGCTCTGTCCCGAGCCGGATGGTCGCCGCGTAGCCGCCGAACTCCTGCCCGAGCGTCACGGGTGTCGCATCCATGAGGTGCGTCCTGCCTGCCTTGACGACGGCATCGAACTCTTTGGCCTTCGCCTCGAGCGCCGTGGCCAGGTGGTCGAGCGCGGGAAGGAGGTCGTGGGCGACGGCGTCGGCCGCGGCGACGTGGACGGACGTCGGGAAGACGTCGTTGGAGGATTGGGAGGCATTCACGTGGTCGTTCGGGTGGACGTCGCGACCAAGACCCTTCGTGGCGAGGCTGGCGATCACCTCGTTCGCGTTCATGTTCGATGAGGTGCCGGATCCCGTCTGGAAAATGTCAACGGGGAACTCGTCATCATGGTCTCCGCGTGCGACCGCGTCGGCCGCCTTCGCGATTGCATCCGCGACATCGGCCTCGACGACACCGAGTTCGTGGTTGGCAAGAGCGGCAGCCTTCTTGACGAGCGCCAAGGCTCGGATGTGCCGACGCTCGAGGCCGATTCCCGAGATCGGGAAGTTCTCGACCGCTCGCTGGGTCTGCGCTCGCCAGAGTGCGTCCCGTGGCACTCGCACCTCTCCCATCGTGTCGTGCTCGATCCGGAACGCACTTTTGTCTGACATGCCCCCATTCTGACAGGTGTGCTTCGGCGAAAGTCGAGCGAATCGGTGAAGTGGCGTCACGACTGCGTGTAACGTGCCTCTCATCTAGCAGTTGCCACAATGACGGGGCGCCGCAGTCCCGTCGGCGTCTTCATACGAGCCAAGGAGACGCACTGAGATGGCGATCATCGGCCGGACAACCACCGACGGACCCGAGTCTCGCGTTGCGGAGAAGTCGCTCGCGGCAGAGGACTTCATGAGCCTGGTGTCGTCGAAGGACACTTCGGCGCGGTCGGCTGCGGCGGGCCGCGAGGATGCCCCCATGGGCGCGCTCCTCGCGTTCGCGCAGGACTCCAGGGTCGAGGTTCGCGTTGCCGTGGCATCGAATCCAAGTATCGGACGCGCAGCGTCGATCGCCGAGACCCTCGCGCAGGACAAGAGTGCCGAGGTTGCGCGCGCGTTGGTCGAGAACTCGTCCGTGGGGCTCTCGGTGATTGCCCGCATCGCCGACGTGGGCCCCCGCGCGGTCCGGCCTCTAGCGCAGGGCAGAATGCTCTCCTAGGAACCGGGTTCTTCGCCGAGTTCGCCTCGGGTGGGAGGGCTCGCCCCGGCCCGTGAAACGGTGATCGCCGCGATTCCCACGCACCGCGTGAGGACGTACGTGATGATGTCGGTGGAGATGGTGTCGAGGTCATCCCTGGCGGCCGCACCCAAGCATCCCTGAGACCACAGCCCATCGATCAGGCCGGACATGAACGAGTCCCCCGCGCCGACCGTATCCACGACGTCTACCTGGGGTGCGGTCACGTCGATCCGACGAGCGTCCCTGAGGAACGCCGTCGCACCGTGCTCTCCACGTGTGACGACGACGATCGAGGGGCCCATGTCGAGCCAGCGCCGCACGTGACCGTTGATGGATTCGTCCGACGTGAGCCACTGGAGGTCGTCCTCGCTCACCTTGACGATGTCGGCGACGGCGATGACGCGGTCGATTTGGGCTCCAGCCGTGACGGGATTCCCCATGAGCGACGGCCTCACGTTGGGGTCGTAGGTGATCGTGGCGCTCGACCGGAAACGCTGGAGCAGCGGGAGGACCTCGTTTCCTCCGGGTGGGAGAATCGCTCCGACCGACCCTGTGTGGACCACGTGGGGCTTGCGCGTCGGAGCGGCGTTTGGGCTGACGGCCCACGTGAGGTCAAAGTCGTACTGCGCCGCGCCCGCCTCGTCGAGCACGGCGGTGGCGACCGGAGTGTGAATCGCCGACTCCGAACCTCGGACGAGGGTCACACCCGCGCTCTCCAGATGCTCGCGGATCAGGCGGCCGTGGTCGTCGAGTGCGATCCAAGCGAGGAGTTCGGCCTCCCTGCCAAGCCGGGCGAGTCCGACGGCGACGTTCGCTGGCGAACCGCCGGGATGCTGGGTCGAGGTGCCATCGGGACGGATCACCACATCCACGAGAGCCTCGCCGACGACGAGGGCGTGCTCGCTCACTCGTCGGTCTCGTTGGTCTCGTTGGTCTCGTCGGTCTCGTCGACGGCTCGCGCGTCGTCGTCTCCAGCGTGAGAGCCGGCAATCCTCTCCCTCGCCCCCTCAAGAATGTGCTGGCACCTTACTGCGAGGGCCTCGCCTCGCTCCCACAGCTCGAGCGACTCCTCGAGTGTTACCGCGCCGACCTCGAGCTTGGCCACGATTGCCACGAGCTCGTCCCGCGCCTGCTCGTATGAGAGTGCTTCGGCGTCTGATCCGGTGGTCACGCTCCCACGCTACCGCGACGATGCCCCTCCGCAGGGCCGCAAAGATGAGGAGCCGTGCAATAGAGGAGGTTCCCGAAGTGGCGTCATACTTCGGCAACTCGTGTGTCTCATCGGGTGAAGGAATCTACCGGTTCACAATGGGGTGAAACGAAATGTTTAGCAGAGACTACGAAGGCGATAGGACCGCCCTAGGCAGCGTGGCAAGCGTGATGAGGGACGACCTGACCGATGCTGATCTTGCGGTCCTTGCGCGTTCGGAGGAACTCAAGATACGTGCCGCCGTTGCGGAGCGACCACAAACGCCGATGACGTCTCTCCTGATCCTCGCGGAGGACGAGTCGCCGGCGGTGCGCGCCGGCGTGGCGAGGAATCCCCGGATTGATCTTCCGATCGAACTCCGTGAGACCCTCGCGCAAGACAAGAGTCCCGAGGTGCTACTGGCACTGATTCGGTGTCCGGTTGTTCCCGAGAAGACGCTGTCCCGACTCGCCCGTTCCTGGAATCGCGAGGTCGCATCGGCCGCGAAGGAGCGGCAGAAGGGTCTCAAGGTGTCCGGCGCAGTCGCGTCGGCTGTTGGACAGGTGGGCTTCGCCTCCCGCTGAGGGGGAGACGAACCTGCCTCGCGTTCCCTTCCATCCGAAGAGTCCAGGGTGGCCGCCGGAGATCCGGCGGCCACCTCTTCGTGTCAGGGCTCGACTGTGGTGATGGCCGCGTCCGCGGATCCTCGGGAGAATCGGATCGCGATGCGCGCCCCCTCGTCAAGATCGGCGGCGTCCCGTACGACATCGCCGCTCGTGGATTGGACGACGGCGTATCCGCGATCGAGCGTCGACTGGGGAGAGAGCGCATGTAGGTTCGCGGCGAGTCCTCCCAGATGGGCGGTCTTCGCGCGGAGCAGGGCTCCGTGGGCACGCCGCGCCGCAACCCGATGGCGCGAGACTTCCTCGGCCAGGGGTTCGATGAGCCGGTCGGGATGCACAAGAACGGGCCGAGTCAGGTAGGAGACAAGGGTCGTGGCTTCGCGATCGAGCCGTGACTCGATCGCTCCGCGCAGGGCCTCAATCGCGTGCGATACGGCATGTCCCTCCGCCACTGCGTCGGGGAAGACGCGTTTGCCCGCGTCCGTCGGGGTCGACGCACGGAGGTCGGAGACGAGGTCAAGGAGGGGGGAGTCCTTCTCGTGACCGATGGCGCTGACGAGGGGCGTGATGCACTCGGCCGCGGCGCGGATAAGGGTCTCGGAACTGAACGGCAGCAGATCCTCGAGCGAACCGCCGCCGCGGGCGATGACGATGACATCGACGTTCGGATGTGCGTCGAGCTCCCGCATTGCCGTCACGGTCTCAGGCACACACCTGGTGCCCTGCACGGTCACCCGCCGAATCTCGAACCTCGCCGAGGGCCAGCGCTCGCGCGCGTTGACCACGACGTCGTGCTCGGCGTCGCCCTGGTTCGCGCACACGAGCCCCACGAGGTTTGGTACGAAGGGCAGCCGGATCTTGCGGTCGTCGTCGAAGAGGCCCTCAATCCCGAGCCGTTCCTTCAGCGCTTCGAGGCGTGCGAGGAGCTCGCCGATGCCGACGGTCCGAAGGTCGCGGGCGTCCAGCTGCAGGGAACCACTCTTGGTCCACCAGGAAGGCTTGGCGTGGACGATGACGCGGGCGCCGTCGGCAAGTCCCCCTGCGATCGCCTCGATCTCCGAGTAGGGCAGCGTCGCTGACATGGATGCGTCGGCCTCGACGTCGCGCAGGGTAAGAAACGCGAGGTGTTTCCAGCGCTTGAGGTTCAGCACTTGGCCCTCAACCCAGACGGGCGGCATGCGCTCGACGTAATCCTTGACCTTCTGCGTGAGGTGGCGGACGGGCCATGGCTGCTCGGGGGAGGTGTCTCCGGCCGTCTCGGGAAGGGGCTCGCTCACGGCCCCAGCGTCCCACGTACGATGGAGCCATGCCCAGCCCCGCCACCAAGCGCGTCCTTCTTGCTGCTCCACGGGGCTACTGTGCGGGCGTGGATCGCGCCGTCATCGCCGTCGAGAAGGCGCTCGAGTTGCACGGGGCGCCGATCTACGTGCGCAAGGAGATTGTCCACAACAAGTATGTGGTCGAGACGCTGAGCGACCGCGGCGCGATCTTCGTGGGGGACACGGATGATGTTCCCGAGGGCGCGCGCGTCGTGTTCTCCGCTCACGGCGTCTCGCCCGTTGTGCGGGATGCCGCAGCCTCTCGTGGCCTCGTGACGATCGATGCGACCTGCCCCCTCGTGACGAAGGTCCACAAGGAGGCCGTGCGGTTCGCCGGAGCAAACCAGACCATCCTGCTCATCGGTCACGAGGGCCACGAGGAGGTCGAGGGGACCGCGGGCGAGGCGCCCGCGCACACCATCGTCGTCAATTCGCCCGAGGAGGCCGACGCCGTAGTCGTGCCGGACCCCGACAACGTCGTGTGGCTGTCGCAGACGACGCTGAGCGTGGACGAGACGATGGAGACCGTCCGGCGCTTGCGTGCCCGATTCCCCAAGCTCCAGGACCCGCCGAGCGACGACATCTGCTACGCGACCCAGAACCGCCAGGTCGCGGTGAAGAAGCTCGCGCCGGAGTGCGAACTCGTGATCGTCGTGGGAAGCGCCAACTCCTCGAACTCCGTCCGGCTCGTCGAGGTCGCGCTCCAGTCGGGGGCGCGCGCCGCGTACCGAATCGATCGAGCGGCCGAACTCGACGACGCCTGGTTCGGCGGCGTGGTAACCGTGGGACTGTCCTCCGGGGCGTCCGTCCCCGAGATCCTCGTCCGCGACGTGCTCGACGCTCTGGCTGAGCGCGGGTATGGAGAGGTCGAGGAGGTCCGCACCGCGACCGAGGATCTCATGTTCGCGCTCCCGCATGAGATCCGTGCGGATATCAAGGCCAAAGAGGCCGCGACGCGGGCTTAGTCCTCGGTGCTCAGTTCCGGCGCGGCGATCTGCCGGATCTCGGTCTCGGTCGACGCCGTCGCGATCTCGCCATCGATCTGCTGGAGCTGCCCCATCTTTCGCGCCGACGGCAACACGCGTCGCTCAAGCGCCCCGATCGTGTCGTTGTACGCCTTGCCCGCACCGTCGATCGCCTTCCCGAGGCGCGCGAGGTGGTCGCCCATCTTCGCGAGGCGCTCGTAAAGCTCCTTTCCCGTCTTGAGCACGTCCTGCGCGTTGTGGGCGAGCGCATCCTGCTTCCACGCGTGGCCGACGGTGCGGAGCAGCGCGACGAGGATCGTCGGTGTCGCGATGACGACTCCCTGCTCGTACGCCCACTCCTGGAGCTTCGGGTCCTGCTCGAGCGCCGCCTGGAGGAAAGACTCCGCCGGGAGGAACAGGACCACGAACTCGACGGAGAAGTCGAATTGTGCGGCGTATTGCTTGCCTCGGAGTTCCTGGACGCGCTTGCGGACGTTCGCCGCGTGCTTCGCGAGGAACGCGTCGCGCTCGCGCTCGTCCTCGGTTTCTGCCGCGTCGAGGAGCGCGTCGACGGTGGTCTTGGCGTCGACGACGATGCGCTTCTCGTCAGTGAGTTTGACGATCATGTCGGGCCGGAGTCGGGCGCCCTCGTCGTCGACGCCGGTCTCCTGTTCGACGAAGTCGACCTGGCTGACGAGTCCTGCGACCTCGACAACGCGGCGGAGGTGGAGCTCGCCCCAGCGTCCGCGAACCTCGGGCCGACGAAGGGCGGACTTGAGGCCGGCGGTCTCCCGACCGAGGCGTTCGGACGAGGCGAGGAGGTTACGCACCTGCTCGGTGATCTCGGCCTGGGTCCGCGCTCGGTCCTTGTCGGCATTCTCCGTCTTCTGCTTAACCTCGTCGAGGGCTTTCGCCATCGGCTCGACGAGGTTCTTCACCGCCTCCTCGCGTTTGGCGAGTTCGGCGTCGTGCTCGAGGACGGTGCGCTTGAGGCGCTCGTCCGCCATGGCGAGGAACTGCTTCGAGTTGGCCGAGAGCACGTCGGCGCTCAACGCTTTAAACTGTGCCTCCGTCTGCATGAACTGAGCCTTGAACTGCTCCTTGAGGTCGGCGATCCGCTGCTCTGCCTCGGTCCGGACACGTTCCTCGCGCTCGTCGGCCCGCTTGTTCGCGATGGCCTCGGTGCGCGACGAGGAACGGGCGACGGCGACGGCGTAGGCGAGGGAGGCGCCGACGGCGAGTCCGGCGAGCGCCGCGAGGAGTTCGGTCATGGTTTCACTCTGGCACGCGTCGCGGACATCCGGTCGTCATGCACGCCGCCGTCCGCCTTGTCCACGCCCAATCGGACCTTGTTGAGCAGCAGGAGTCGTGGTCAAGGAAGATCAGGTAGCCCTCGTCGGACCCGATTTCGGTTCGATCCGAGCCCAATTCTGTGACTAGTCGAAACGATTTACGCGATTGTAATGCGCTCGTGACCCGCTTCCGCCTACGATTTGTTCAACTGCAGGACCTGGTGTTCTGCGGAAGACGCTTTCGCTGGCAGGGGCGCTCACAAGGGGCCGACGCCAGCGGTGCGACAAATCGAAAGGAGTCGAGATGAAGCTCGGCATGCTTGCCAAGGGGGCTGTCCTCGCCGCAACGGCGTCGGTGGCCCTCTCCGCATGTACGGCAGAGACTGGCATCGTGGAGAATTCCTCGCTGACTGTGGCCTGGAACCAGCCGTTGTACTCGTTCAACCTGAACACGACGAACGGCAACGCCACAGCCAACTCTGTCATCCTGTACATGACCCAGCAGTGGTTCAACTACTACGACGACCAGCAGAACCTCGTCAAGAACGAGGACTTTGGGACCTACGAATTGATCTCGGAGAACCCGCTCGTCGTCAAGTACACCGTCAACAAGGACGTGACATGGTCCGACGGAGTCAAGGTCGACGACGCCGACTTCCTGCTTCACTGGGCTGCGCTTTCGGGGAATCTCAACGACCCGAACGCCGACCCGCAGTATGACGAGGAAACCGGAGCCGTCATCCCGGGCGATGCTGTCTACTTCGACTCCGTTGCGATCGGCAGCGGCATCGAGCAAGTCACGCAGATGCCCGAGACGAGCGACGACTTCCGATCGATCACCTTGACGTACGACCAGGTGCTCGTCGACTGGGAGTTGCTCTTCATCTATGCCATGTTGCCGGCCCACGTCGTGGGTAACATCGCGCTCGGGATCGACGACCCCCAGGAGGCGAAGGACGCGGTTGTCGCGGCCATCACGGACAATGATCAGGCGGCTCTACTCAAGATCGCCAACACCTGGAACACCGACTTCGACCTCACGTCGATGCCGGAGGACGAGAGTCTCGTTGTTGGGAACGGCGCGTATGTCGTGACCGACTTCGTCCAGGATGAGTACATCACCCTGACGGCCCGCGGCGCCGACTACAAGGCCGGACCGCAGCCCAAGGTGGAGTCGATCACGGTTCGCTGGATTCCCGACGCTCTCGCGTCGATTCAGGCGCTCGCGAACGGTGAGGTCTCGATCACGCTCCCGCAGGCCACCT
>CAZTJX010000007.1:0-8135 GCA_964613755.1 uncultured Demequinaceae bacterium
TCGTCCCCCCGAAGCAGGCGCGGGTGATCGTCGACGGGTCGGGACCGAACCGAAGCCCGTGCTTGCCCGCCTCCCTCTGAAGGTGCGCGAGGACGGTCCCGGGCTGGACGCGCGCCGAACGGGCCTCGGGGTCGATCGAGAGGATGGCGTTCATGTGCCGCGAGGTGTCGATGACGACGCCGAGGCCGATCGAGTTTCCCGCGATCGATGTTCCTCCGCCGCGCATCGTCACCGGCGCGCCGAGGTCCCTGGCCACGCGAAGGGCGGCGACCAGGTCATCCGCGTCGAGGGGAAAGACCACGACCTGGGGCACGACGCGGTAATTCGAGGCGTCGGAGGAGTACTCGGCCCTGCGGCGAGAGGACGCGTCGACCTCACCTTTGATGGCCTTCTTCAGGGTCGCTGCGATGGAGGATACTTCGGGGGCGGTGGTCACGCGCTCATTGTGCCAGAGCCGATTTGCGCCACTGCGAGACGTTGGTCTTGTCTTGTTTCTTTCCCTTCTCGGGGCTAGGACCACCCGTCGACCCACGACTCCAGCCGGGACCAGATCGCGTGGAACGACCGCACGGACGCCAATGCATCCAGGCTCGACGACGGTTTCTCTCCCTGAGCGACCGCCTCGAGCGCGGGCGGCAATTCCGCATCGAATGCCACCTCGCCCACAAGTTCGAGGCCCAAGTCTCGACACTCCACCCGGATCCGCTCCGCCCCGGTTGTCGAAAGGTCGGCCTTGTTCAGCACGACCTTGACCGGGACCTGGAGCTGATGCGCGAGCCCGACCATTCGTCGCAGGTCGTGCTCACCCGAGAGGGTAGGTTCCGTCACGGCCAGCACCCCGTCGGCTCCGGTGATCGACGCGATGGCCGGGCAGCCGACACCCGGCGGACCGTCAATAACGATGAGCTCGGCGCCACGCTCGCTCGCGATCGTGTCGGCACGCTCCCGGACGCTCGTGACGAGTTTGCCCGAGAGATCCTCCCCCGGTCGCAGCCGGCCGAACACGATCGGCCCGGTCGGCCCCTCTCCGACCAGGATCTCGCCTGCCTGGTGCGGGACGAAACCGATCGCATCCTCCCGGCAGGCCAGCACGCAGGCCCCGCAGCTCTCGCACAGCCAGGGATCGATGGTGGCGAGACCCTCATCCGACAGGGACAACGCGTCGAAACGGCATCGGGGGAGGCAGTCCCCGCACCCCTCGCAAACATCCTCGTCGACGACGGTCATCGGCTTCCCCGCGAAGGGCGCGCGCGTGAGTACCTCCGCCCGCAGCGCGAGGGGAAGGTTGGAGGCCTCGACGTCGCAGTCGGCGATGACCAGCCGGCGACCCCGCCCCGCGAGCCGCACCAGCACGGCGGACAGGGTCGTCTTCCCCGTCCCCCCTTTTCCCGAGGCCACAACGAGAGTCCTCACGCCGAGACCTCCGAGCCGATGGACGCCAGCTCCTTGCGCAGCGACTCCCACAGGCCCAAGAACCACTGTTCGCCGAGGCTATGCCGGTCGACTAAAAGCCCACCCTCGGCGTAGCACGCCGCGACGGCCCGGTCGAAGGGGAACCTGGCGATGACCGGGATACCCTCCGACTGGCAGTACCCCGCGACGTCGCTGCCCCCGGTCCCGACCCGGTTGAGAACGACGGCCATGGGCACGTTCAAATCCCGAGCGAGCTCGACCATCAACGTCAGATCGTGGAGGCCGAACGAGGTCGGCTCGGTAACGAGCAGGAGGAAGTCGACGCCGTGGAGTGTCGCGACGGCCGAGCATGCCGCGCCGGGCGGCGCGTCGAGGATCACGAGGTCGGAGCCCTCGGCCTCCGCCCGTTCTCGGGTTGCCCCGATGACCGTCGGAGCCTTCATCTGGCCAACGTCGAGTTGCCCCGTTACGAGTCCCAGGCCGTCCCGAGTCGCCCCTGCCCCGGTCTGGCCGACCCGGACCTGGCGCTCGTGGAGCACTCCGGACGGGCACGCGTCGACGCATGCCCCGCAACTGTGGCACAGGTCGGGGAACACGACCGGCCCGCCCCCGAGCATGCGGATCGCCCCGAATCGGCAGGTGTCGCGGCACACCGTGCATCCCTCCGGGCACGCGCCAGCGAGCACCTCGGGGATCGGTACCTCGACGCCCCTCACATCGGGGTCGACGTCGAAGAAGAGGTGGTCGTTGGGCGCCTCCACGTCGCAATCAGCCAGCGTCACACGCAACCCGGTCCGAGCGACGAGCACGGCCAGGTTGGTGGCCACGAGCGTCTTGCCCGTTCCCCCCTTGCCCGAGGCGACCGCAATGGTGATCGGCCTCATCCGTCCCGCCTCATCCAACGTCGAGGCGCGCCAGCTCACCTCGGCCGAACGCGGCGACCGCTTCGCCGACGGTCAAGCCAGCTGCCGTATACACCGGGATCGAGGCGCGACGGAAGGCATCGGCTGCCTTCGGCCCCACCTTCGTCACGATCGCTGCCTGCGCCCCGTGCTCGGCGAGCAACTCGACTGCCCCAATACCAGCCCCCTCTGCTCCGCCCCGGTTCTCGTCATTGGAGATAACGACGGAGGTCATGGTCCCAGGGTCAACCAACTGGAAGCACCCCGCGCGTCCGAAACGTTCGTGAACCCGGTCCGACAGGGCTGGCCCCTCGGCGCACACCGCGATGGACGCGACAGAGGGGGGCGGCTCTCCGAAGACGCCGTTCGCCACGGCGCGCGCAGCACCGCCGTTCTCGTTCTGTCGACGGCACGAGCCGTCACCGCGACCGCGGCCGCCCTGGCGGCGACAGTCGCTGGTCCCTCGATGGTCGCACTGACGCTCTCCCTCGTCGATGCATCGTTCGTCCCTCGGCACATCCCCGTCATGACGGGTCATCGTGGTGCTCCTTACGAGTCGTGGTGCTCTCTGGGTCCGCCTGCGTTCGCGGCGAATCCTCTGATTCGTCTAGTCGGGCGATCGCCCCCAAGATTCCGTCGAGCGCCGTTCGGCGAGCGGTGAGCCGCTCAACCCAGTCACCCAACACCTCTCGCCCGTCATCGGTGATCCGGTAGGTGCGTCGTTGCGGCCCGTGCTCGCCTTCCGTCCAGAACGAGGCCACAAGCCCGTCGTCCTCCATCCGGCGGAGCGTGCGATACAGCCCACCGGGGTCGACCACCAGGAAGCCACTCGTCAATTCCTCGACCGCCGCACGCAGGTCGTAGCCGTGAGACGTCGCGCTGGTGAGGGAGGCGAGGACCGCCGGTTCGAGCAGGCTGCCCCTGCCGGCGCCTCCGCCGCCACCGCCGCCACCGCCGCCACCGCCGCCTTCGCCGCGGCCTTTCCCTCGGCCTTTCCCTCGGCCATGCCCGTACGGCATGCGAGCCTCCGCATCTAGATGTTTTCAACATTATGCACCCTCGGGGGATCGAACGACCGGGACCTTCGCCCAGGCCATCGCCTCACAGCAAGAGGATCATCGGTGGGGTGCGGACCTACCTCGATTGCTACGCGTGCTTCCTCCGGCAGGCGCTGAGCGCCGCCCGGATGGTCACCGACGACGAGGCCGCACAGCAGTCCGTCGTGACCGAGACCCTGGCGCTCTTGCACGCTGTTCCGGCCGGAACCACCCCACCCGAGATCGCCTTCGCGGTGCACCGCCTCGTGCGAGAAAGATTGGGCGATGGCGATCCGTACGCGACCGTCAAGGCCGAGAGCACGCGCGCGGCCCTGGCGTTGTACCCGCAGCTCAAGGCGCTCGTCGCCGGGAGCGCGGACCCCCTGGACGCGGCGGTGCGGGTCGCCATCGCCGGCAATATCATCGACTTCGGCGTCAGCGACGACGTGCCGGACCTATGGGCGACGGTCGAGAGGGTCATGGCGACCTCCCTCGCGATCGACGACCTCGCCGAGCTCCGCTCCGCGCTCGCCGTCGCCGACCACGTGCTGTACCTCGGCGACAACGCGGGCGAGACCGTGTTCGACCGGGTGCTCATCGAAGCGCTGGAGCCGCCCGTGCTCTACGCGGTCAAGGGCGGCCCCGTGCTCAACGACGCGACCCTCCACGACGCGCTTGCCGCGGGCCTCGAGACGTGCGCCACCATCGTCGAGAGCGGTTCCCGTGCCCCCGGTACCATCCTTGGCTTTTGCTCCGCAGAGTTCCGCGACACCTTCGACTCCGCTCCCCTCATCATCGCCAAGGGGCAGGCCAACTACGAGACGCTGAGCGAGGCCGGACCGCGCGTGTTCTGCCTCTTACAGGCCAAGTGCCCGGTCATCGCGGACGACATGCCCGCGCCCGTTGGCGGCGCGGTCGTCAAGCAAAGCGCGGGGACCAGCGCCACCGTCGCGTCGGGGAAGGTCAGCTGACGAGGTCCCCCACCATGATCGCCGCGAGTACCCACAGCAGCACGCCGATGCCGCGCTTGAGGTGAGCGGCCGAGACTCGGGTCTGCATGATGCGAGAGCCCGCGAATGAACCAGTGGCCGCGAGTACCGCCATCGTCCCGACGAACCACGGGTCGAGCCCGCCGATTGCAACATGGCCAAAGAACCCGGAGAGCGACGAGAAGACGACCACCAGAGCCGTCGTCCCCACGGCGACCTTGGGGGCCAGCCCCATCCAGGTCAGGCCCGGCAGAACGACGTTCCCGCCGCCGACGCCGAGCAGCCCGCCGAGGAAACCGGCCGCCCCACCGACCCCCGCCCCGACGGCGGCCTCGGCCGACGCCGACCGCTCCGCCGACGCGACCCGCGGCCGATACAGGAGCATCATCGCGCCGGCGAACGTGAGGAATCCGGCGAAGAGCGCCAAGAGCACCCGGTGATCGACGTGCGTGCTCAGCACCGCGCCGACGGGGGCAAGCGCCACGGCGGTGACGAGCACGGGGATCCCCGTGCGCCAGCGAACGAGGCCAGCGCGGGCGTAGGAGATCGCCGCCGATCCGAGGCTGACCGCGTTCAGCAGGAGCGCCGTCGAGGCCGCTTCGGTGAGGGGCATCCCGAGGTAGTAGAAGAGGGGCACGAAGATGAAGGCGGCGCCGAGGCCCGCCATCGCCATGATCCCCGAGCCGACGAGGACCACCACCCCGCCGACGAGGTACAAGGTCACGGCTTCGCCCTCTCGGCGGGGGTGGGCGAGGCGGCGGGCACGGCGCGCGTCAGGTTGACGAAGCCTCGAAGATGCTCCCGATGGCCGCATCGAGGGCGGCATCAAACTCCGCCTCGCTCTGCTGGGCGGACAGGCCGCCGGTGAGGGCCCGGGAGAAGCTCGCGACCACGCCGTGATTCCTGGCGAGGCGCGCGTTCGCCTCCTCGAGGGAGTAGCCGCCGGACAGCGCGACGACGCGCAGCACCGCAGGGTGCTTCACGAGATCGCCGTAGAGGCCGTCCTCGTCGGGAAGCGTTAGCTTGAGCATCACCCGCTGGTCGCCCGGGAGCGTGTCGAGTTGCGCCGTGATCGCGGCCGTCACCAGGGTCTCCGCCTCGGCCTTCTGCGGGCTGTGGATGTCCACCTCCGGCTCGATGATCGGCACGAGTCCCGCGTCGAGGATTCTCCGCCCGATCTCGAACTGCTGAGCCACGATGGCGTCGATGCCCGCCTCGTCGGCCCGCATGACGACGGAGCGCATCTTGGTGCCGAACACCCCGTGGGTCTTGGCCCTTGAGAGGAGGTCGTCCAGGCCGGGCATCGGCTTCATCATCCGCACCCCGTCGGCCTCGTCCTCCAGCCCCTTGTCGACCTTCACGAACGGGACGACGCGCTTGTCCTCCCACAGGTACTCGGCGGCGCCCTTGCCGTTGACCTGGCGATCCATGGTCATCTCGAACAGAATCGCGCCGAGAATCCGCTCGCCCGTGAAGGCCGGGCTGGTCATGATCCTGGTGCGCATCTCGTGGATGAGGTCGAACATCTCGGCCTCGTTCGCGTAGGAGGTCTCGTCGAGCCCGTACGCCATGAGTGCCTTGGGCGTGCTACCGCCGCTCTGGTCCAGGGCGGCGATGAAGCCCGCCCCGCTCTCGATCTTCTGGAGCTGTTCGACGTTCATGACCGTCCTTCCGTCGCGATGATTCGCGCGGGGCAGTGCCGGGCGGAGATGCTCCAGTCCGCGAGACTGTCCCACATTTCCTTGTGCCTCCACGGTAGTCCTCGCGGGGGATGCGTGGCGAGGGTGCGGAGGGCGCCGCGTAATGCATGAAACCCCGGGCATCCGCCCGGGGCCTGATGGAGCCGCCTATCGGAATCGAACCGATGACCTATTCATTACGAGTGAATCGCTCTACCGACTGAGCTAAGGCGGCACGTCCGCGCGAGCGCGAGAACGGCTCGACGAGTCTAGCGGCTCAACACATCTTTCCAGAATCCGGGACGGTGCCCTCGACGAAGTACTCGTCCACGGCGTCGAGGATGCATTGGTTCGAGCGCCCGTACGCCGTGTGACCCTCGCCGGAGTAGACCAGCAGAGAGGCGCTGGGCATCCTCTCCGCGAGGGACTCGGCCCACGCGAGCGGCGTCGCGGGATCGCCCGTCGTACCAACGATGACGATCGGACCGGCCGCCCCGGAGGATGTCAGGTCGTCCACAACCTCGTGGGCCGTCCACGGCCACCCATCACACCCGACGCTCGCGGCGAACCACCACCCAAACGTGGGCGAGGCCTCCTCCGCGACCTTGCGGAACGCCCGGATGTCGTCGATCGCCCAGGGCTCATCCCTCGGCTCATCGAGGCACGAGATCGCCGTATAGGCCTCGGTGGAGTTGTCCTGGTACGTCCCTTCGGTGTCCCGCCCAAGGTAGAAGTTCGCGAGCTGAAGGAATGCGCGCCCCGTTCCCCTGTTGAGCGCCTCGTCGAACGCCACGGAGAGGTACGGCCAATCGGTCTCGCTGTAGAGCGTGACGGCGATGCCGTAGACGATCAGCGTGCCGTTGAGGGTCTCCCCGCCCGTCGGGATTCCCTCGTCGCGCGCCGTGATGACGAGATCGCGGATCTCCCGCTTGGCCAGATCGGGGTCGTGAGGGAGGGGACATCCCGGCTGGGTGAGGCAATCGGTGATGTACGCGTCGAGCGAGGTCTCGAAGCCCTTCGCCTGCCCTTCCGAGAGCTCCTCCGATGGCAGCAGGAAGTCCACGGCCCCGTCGAGCACGAACCGCCCGACGTTCTCGGGGTAGAGCACCGCGTACGTCGCCCCGAGTTGAGTCCCATAGGAGAACCCGAGGAAGTTGAGCGTCGCGTCGCCGAGGACCGCGCGCATGACGTCCATGTCTCGGGCCGCGCTCGCGGTATCGACGTTCTCCATGAGCGGCCCGGTCAACTCGCGGCAGCGCAGTGCGAAATCGGCGTTGCGCTGGTTAAGCTCGACGACCTCGGCCTCGGTCTTGGCCTCGTCCTGCGCCGTGAAGTAGGCATCGAGCTCCGCCTTGGTCCCGCAACTGATCGGGGTCGAGAGCCCCACGCCGCGGGGATCGAACCCGACGATGTCGTAGTGATCGAGCAGGCTGTCGCCCGCGAAATCGAGGAAGTAGTCGGTGAGTTCGAGCCCCGATCCGCCCGGGCCCCCGGGATTGATAAGGAGGGAGCCGAGGCGCTCGTCCGGCTCGCGCGCGGCCGAGCGATTGAGGTGGAGGGTGATCGTCTGACCGTTCGGGTTGGTCCAGTCGAGGGGAACCGCGAGGGTGCCGCACTCGAGATCGCCGCACTGCGACCACCGGATCGTCTGGCCGTAGACGTCCGAGTCCCCCGACGACGTCGAGCCCCCGTTGGCGCCGCCCCCGGGCCACGCGCCGTCCTGCGTGGGCGTCACCTGCTCAAGCGGGGGGAGGCATCCGGTCAGCGCGACGAGCGCGCCCAGGGCGAGGGCGAAAGCGGCGGCGCGAGGTCGCTGGATCATGCGACCACGGTATCCGAGTTCAGCCGGCCTGGCGTCGCATGCGAGCTCAGCCTGCCCGCATCACTTGGCCCAAACGATCGCGACGATGGCCCATCCATTCGACGGCGAGCGCGACCACCACGGCGACGACCAGGATCGGGAGATCGAGCCACACGGGCCAGGGAACCACGAGTGGGGGGGCGCCCACCTGACCGGTGAGCAGCTCGAGGTCGAGGGACCCGACGAGGAACGCAGCAAGCCCCACGCCGGTCGCCGTTCCGGCGGCGGCACCGATAAGCACCGGCAGCACGACT
>CAZTJX010000007.1:8145-17335 GCA_964613755.1 uncultured Demequinaceae bacterium
GCGGCTCGGCAGCCCAAGTACCCGGAATCCCGCCAACGCCGAGGCACGCCCACGCGCACCCGCGGCAGCAAAGAGGAAGACCACGAGCGCGCCCAGGAGCGCAAGGAACACGGCCGCGCCCACGAGAAGCGTCCGGAACGCCGCCGTCACGGGCGCCGCCCTTCGCGCCGCGAGCCAGCCCTCCCGCGTGGAAATCGCGGCGTCATCGAGCCCGGGAGTGCTGCGCACCGCATCCACGGCACCGGCACCATCCGCCCAGAACGTGTTGGGCGGGACGGGTGCGCCGAGCACGGCCTCGAGACGCGCGAGGTCGACGACCAACGTCGACCGGTCTCCGCGTCCGTCGCCGGGCATCGAGGGGGCAGGCCCCACCACCGTTACGGGAACGGCCTCCCCCTCCCATCGCAAGGACAGGGAGGTCGCCCCCTCCGGGACTCCCGTGGAGAGCGCCGGGAGTGTGCCGGCAGTGGAGCCGCCCGCCTCCCCTGCGAGGCGCTCGACCTGGGGCGCGTCGGCGAGCGGAGAGACGGCGAGTAGCTTCTGGAACTCGGTACTGTCCAGTGCGACCACCCAGACACCCATGTCGAGACCGTCGCCTAGGAGCTGAACCCCCGGAGCGATGCAAGCGAGGGCCGCCGCGTCCACGCCGGACTGCC
Organism: uncultured Demequinaceae bacterium; assembly: GCA_964613755.1. Lineage (GTDB taxonomy): Bacteria > Actinomycetota > Actinomycetes > Actinomycetales > Demequinaceae > JAFGBM01. The sequence continues at coordinate 8,802 of CAZTJX010000007.1, forward strand.
TCGCGACGGCGCCGAGTTCGACCGGCAAGCCGTTCTTCGCATTCGTCGTCACGACAACGTCGGCCCCCACAGTCTCCCAGGAGCCTTCGACTTGGCCGCCGCGCACGGTCGCCTCAATGGCAAGCGTTGACGCGAAGAGGCTTGCAGAGAGCACCAGCGCCGCGAGCGGAAGGCCCGGGATAGTGATGCGTGCGGACGCAAGCGCCGACGGCGCACCGCGGGTCCTTGTCGCCGCGTGCCGAATACGTCGCACGAGCGGCGGCAGGACTCTCACCAGTACGAGTACGACCGTCGCGGCGGCGAGTGCCGGAGCGGCAAGCACCACGACGTCCGCCCCGAGGGTGGATCGGGACGCCACCACCCCGCGTGAGCGCAGCGCGGCGAACGCGCCCACGGTCAGGGTGACCACGGTCGCCTCAATGGCGAGCCTCCGTGCCGTGAGGGCCCTCGCGTGGCTCTGGGATTCGAGCCGAGCCGCGGGCGGTGGGGAGGAGGCCCTGGCCGCCGCCCGAACTCCAAACGCCGGGCTAGCGACCGCCGCAATCGCCAGCGGGGGAGCCAGCCATCCCCACGAGACGGCCCCCGGCACGATCAGCGTTGCGGCTACCCACCCACAGACGGCGCCAACGGCGGTCACGACAAGCGACTCGCAGGCAAGGCCCCACGCGATCGCTGGCAACGATGCGCCGCGTGCCCGCTGGTGGGCAAGGACGCCCTCGCGTCGCCACACCACAAGGCCCGCGGCGAGGAGCAGGACCGAGGCGGCGGCGGCGAGCACGCCCGCCAGAATCAGAGATCCCTGGGCTGTGGCCGATCCGATCCTCTCGAGCGCCTCGTCGATGACGGCGTCAAGCCGCGTGTTCACGGACGGCGTCACGCCAATGAAGTCGAAGCCCTCAGGTCCGACCACTCGACCCCGAATGGCGGTGGCGATGGACGCCGCGTTGGCGGCATCGAGCCGGTCGGGCGCTACGGAGAACGTGTGGCGGGAGGCGAAGGATTCTGGCTTCAGTGCCAGGCGTGCAAACGGCAACGAACCCGCGGTCACCATCGCGGAGACTTCGACGCGACCGGCCGCGCCCTTGACGACCTTGGGGGTGACGAGCGTCGGGACGACCGCCCACGTCGCATCCTGGGGATCGACGGGAAGGTAGATGCCCGTGACGGGAACATCGAGCGGCACCCCGTCGGGGTCGGTGAGGTGGAGCACCTGCCCATCGGTCACCTCCAGCGCGGCCGCGGCCTCGGCCGACAGCGCCACCTCGACGGGATACGATCGCCCCGGGGTCTCGGCAACGTCCTCGTAGGTCGCTACCGCCTCCGGGGCGCGACCGGACAGCCACCGGACCCCGGCGGAGCCTGCCTCGTCGACGTAGGTGAACCGAAGTCGGCCGGGCAGACCGCCGACGTTGTCCGTCTTCAGCTCACTGCTGATGATCGTGGTCACCGGCGCGTCGAGGACATCCGGAAGCCCGGCGACGAGTCTCTCGGCATCGAACCTCGCCATTCCCGCCGTCTCGACCCACAATGGCCGCGGTTCCTGAAAGCTTTCGATGAGCGGGACGGCCACGACCACCTCCGCTCTCGAACCAGCGTCCGCGATGGAAGTGCGAAGCTCCTCGTCGGCAACGCGGGTCGCCGCGCGCGGCACCATGGTCGCCACCGCAGTGATGACGGCGATGATCACAAGACTGATGCTCAGGGGCCACGCGTCAGCCGCAGCCTGGCGCGCCACGGAGCCCACGGGAACCCACCCGCGCCGCGGGCGCGAGGACTCGCGCTCCGTCACACGCCGCGATGCGCGCCCCATCACGACGCGTCTCCCATCCGGAGACCGAGCGCCGTCGACCGCCAGACCAAGGCGCGAGCGGCGGGAAGTCCCACCGCGAACCCCCCGACGAACAGCACCGCCAGAACCCCGACGAGCGGCTCCCACGACACCGAGACGATCGCCGAGGGTACAGCCCTGAGACCCCCTTCGGCCACGACGAGCAACGGCGCGATCCCCCAGGTTGCGAGCGCGCCGACCGCCGCGCCGACCACGACGGTCGCGCCCGTGACAAAGAGGTGCTGAAGGAGTGCCGTGCCGAAGAGCGCGCGCCTCCCCACTCCCGCACCGCGAAGGCGGGCGAACTCCGTGCTGCGACTCTGCGCGACGGCCGCGGCGTGGGCGGCCGTGCCCGCCACCGCGAGGACGAGGGATGCGAGCACGAGCACGCCTACGGCCGCCCGAAGAGCGACCCTCAGCGGGCTCGTGCGGTACCACTCGGCCGTCCCCAGCCTGGTCTCGACGGGGACGAGCCCGCGTGCCGCGAGCTCGGTGGCCGCACCAGCATCGGGGTTCGCCACCCACCACGCGTCGGTGAGGGAGCCGAGGTTGCCGGCTGCCAGCATCGCGCGCGAGAGCGCATCCGAGTCTGCCAGCACCACAGCCCCGCGAGGCTCGCCCGTGATGTAGGGGACTCTCCGAAGCACCCGACCGTGAATCGTAACGGTGTCGACCACGAGAGTGATGGGGTCACCCGGTGCGAGGTTCAGTTCGCGGCCAGCCTCGTCGGAGATCACGACGGGAATGACGTCAACGGGGGTGAAGCCAACGAGCGCGAGGTGCGATTCGGTCCATACGAGCCCCATGACCCACAGCTCGACCACACAGGTGACGGTAGTCCCGTCCGTCTTGATCGACAGCGGCTTGAGCGTCGAATCCTGTCCGACGGCGCGGGCCACCCACTCTCCCGGCGACGAGCTGGCGCCGGGCACCGAAACCGTGAGGACCACGGAGCCCAGAGCATTCGGGTCCTGGGGTCCGCCTCCCTCGACCACGATGTCGAGCCGAACGTCGAGCGCCACCACACTCCATGTGCCCGGCGGGAGCGGAGCTTCGCCTGCGCGCGGAACAACGACGTCGTGTGACGTCCCGTCCGCGACCGTGGAGGAGGCTTCAAGCGCGAGGCGGTTGCCCCAGGCATCCTCGAGGACAACGGTGGGCGTCAGTGTCACGCGCGACTGGTCATCGAGCGCAGGTGCGGTCACGGAGCCTGACATCACGAGCCGCACGGAGCCGCCGCTGTCCCCCGTCACGGTGAAGGCTGCGACCGGCTCCGCGGGAGCCAATCCAGATGCGATCGACTCCCACGTCTCGCCTCGCGGGAGCCTGCCGTGCATGACTGTGGCGACGCGACGGGTGTCGAGCGCGACGACGCTCGCCCCGCCCGGACGCGAGCCGAGCGAGATACGGCGGGACGTCACCGGCACCGTCACCCCGTTCGTCACCGCGGAGATCGTGGCGCCCGCGCTGGGTGGACCCTGCTCCCCCACCACGAGGTCCGCGCCGAGGGCTGCGTCGGCCTGGTCCTGTTGCGACAGCGTCCACGTGCCCAAGAACCCGATCCCAAACGTCGCGGAAGCCGAAGCGAGCACCATGAGGAACGCCCCGGCGGTTGCGCTCCCGCGCGCGATCTGCCAACCAGCGAGCGGCATGACCAGACCGGTGGCACGCCGGGCCCGGACCTCAGCAAGGCGCGCGACGAGTGGTAGCGCACGCAACGCGAGCGCCGCCGCTGCGACCAGGCACAAGACCGGCGCCACCACGAGAATCGGGTCGATCGACGACGTGCCGATCCGGTGGGCGTCCAGCTGGATGAAGCCGAGGATCGCGAGCGCAGCGAGCAGCAGATCCGCGCCCGACCGGGTAACGACGCTGGGCACGCGCCGGCGCCCGCGGGCGCGGTGATCGCGCATGGCGACCAGGACGAGCGCGAGGGCGGGGGCCAGGACTCCGAGCGCGACCGCAGCCACCAGGCTGCCCGTGAGGCCCGGTCCGGGAAGCTCGGACGCGGCTTTCCACGACGGGCCGAGAGGTGACAGCGACACCACGGCCCGATAGCCCGCGAGAGCGAGCGGAATTCCCAGGACGATCGCCAGAGCCGCGAGCACGAGGCTCTCCACCGCCGCACGGGCGACGAACTGTGGCGTGCTGGCGCCTCGTTCGGCAAGCAGCGCGCTCTCGTCCGCTCTGCGCTGAACCAGGAGGCGCCCCACCAACCCCAGCGTCGCGATGGCGAGCGCGACGACGAGCACGCCGACCATCACCACGATCGCTCCCGTGATGTTCTGCTCTCCCCGATCTGCCGTGATGAGCGCGGGGAGGTCGGACCGAACCACGATCGACCCGTTCCGAACTCCCAAGTCTTCGCCGATCGCCGTTCGCAGACCACCAATCTGGCCCCCGATGCGCGTCAGGCCGCCAGGGTCGCCCGCGAGGTCCGGGTCGGCGATCACGCTCACCCTTCCCACCGGAGCGTCGTGGGCAACAAAGGCGCCGGAAACCGTCACGAAGGGGCCATACGCAGGCAGCCTGTTCCAGTCCGAGTCAAACCCCTCGCCGTGAAGAGGGTCGCGGCTCCAATTCGTCGAGCCGTCGGGGCTTAGGAGGCCAACGACCACCAGGTCACGCCCTGCCGGCGGCGGCGAGTCCGCATGCATCGGTGTCTCGGTGAGCCGCAGTTCCGCTCCGACGGCGAGGCCCAGAGTCGCCGCAGTTGTGGTCGGTATGGCTACCTCGAGGGGAGCGTCCGGGCCGGTTGCGCGGGGCCAGTGACCCGAGGAGAGCCGGGCGTACTCGGTCACCGAATCCGCATCCAGCAGGTAGCCGAGGCGAGGTTCCTGCCCGGGCAGGTACATCATCGGCGATGCCGCCCAGACCGAGACCTTCGCAGGGTAGGGCTGGACCGCCCGCATCATGGTGGCGGACACGGCAGAGAGGAGTGCGCCCGTGTCCTCCGGGGCACCTTCCCCCGGGCGCTCCAGCTCCATCGTCGCCGTGACCAGATCGGGACTGCCAGAGCCCTCGACTCCGTCGACCGTGGCGACCGCTGCCGCAAGCGCTCGAGCCTGGCCATCGGTGAGGAGCAGGGCGCCCGCCCCCACCAGGACCGCGCACGCCACGAGGATACCGAGGGCAGCGGCGAGAAGGGGCCACTGTGCTGCGGCGCGGCTCGCCATGCGGGAGCCTCCCCCGGGCCACGCTCTAGGCATCCGTCAACCGACCATCCACAATACGCACGGCGCGATCCGCCAGGGCGATCATGACCGGGTCATGGGTCGCGACGATCGCCGTCATGCCCTCGGCCTCCACTACGCCCCGAATGAGTGCCATGACGGCGAGCCCACTCTCCGTATCGAGCTGGCCCGTCGGCTCGTCGGCAATCAGCAATCGAGGCGAGCCGGCCAGTGCGCGTGCGATCGCCACGCGCTGCATCTGACCCCCGGACATCTCGTTGGGGCGATGATCCGCGTGTCCCGCGAGTCCCACGAGGTCCAAGAGAAGCGCGACGCGGCGCTCGCGGTCCGCGACCGGGAGGCGTCGGAGACGCAGCGGAATGCCGATGTTCTCGGCCGCCGAGAGCTCCTGGATCAGCCCGAAACTCTGGAAGATGAAGGCGATCACCTCCTGACGCACGAGCTCGAGAGCCCGTTCGTCGAGTCCCGTCATGTCCCGACCTGCGACGATGACCTCCCCTCCGTCGGCGCGGTCGAGGCCCCCGATGATGTTGAGCAGCGTGGTCTTGCCCGAACCGGAACGGCCCACGAGCGCGACGAGCTCCCCCGGCGCGATCTCGATGGAGACGTCGCGGAGCGCCTCGACTCGAGTGTGACCGGACCCGTAGGTGCGGCGCACGTGCCGAGCACTCACCATGGGGTCGCCGAGTGCCGTCGCGTCCTGGCCTGCGGCCGTCACCGGCGTGCTCATCGGACACCATCCGGCCATAGCCCCACGTGGTCGGCCTCGAGCGCAAGACGGACGCGGCGCGTGAGGGCGAGCGCCTCTCGATATTCGCGGGGCACCTGTACCCGACCCGCGCGATCCATGACGGCGTACTCCTCGGCAATCACCTGTGACGCGCCGTCGTCGTCAACCTCGACTCGACGCAGGACCTCGGAACTCGTCCGGCCGTCGCGGATGGCCACGGTACGCTCCACTTGTCCGCTGACCGCAGGGTCGTGGGTCACCACGACGACGGCGACGCCCGTCTCGCGGCTTGCCGCCTTGAGCGCGTCGAAGACCTCCTGTGCGGTCGTCGTGTCGAGTTCTCCGGTGGGCTCGTCGGCCAGGAGGAGGCGTGGCTGGTTCGCAAGCGCGACGGCAATGGACACCCGCTGCTGCTCGCCGCCGGACATCTCGCGGGGCAGGCGCCGCGCGCAGTGACTGACGCTCGTCTGCTCGAGCAGTTCCGCAATCCTGGCCGCCCGGCCCCGGCGCGGGTGCCCAGCGAGCGCGAGCGGCAGGCCCACGTTGGCCTCGGCCGTCAAATAGGGAACGAGGTTCTTCTCCGTCTGCTGCCGAACGAAGCCGACCATCGTCCTTCGGTACTCGACGCGGTCCGCCCGCGACATTGCCGTAAGGTCCCACCGGTCGACCCGAAGCTTCCCGGCCGTCGGTTCGTCCGCGCCCGCGAGGAGCGACAGCAGGGTGGACTTGCCCGCCCCAGACGGGCCCACGACGGCAATCATCTCGCCGTGCCCCACGAGCAGGTCGAGGCCCTGCAGGGCCTGGACCTCGATGGATCCGTGTTGGTGAATGCGGACGACGTTCTCGCACGCGACGAGCGCGTCGTGGCCGAAGTCCGGCGATCGCTCCTGCGTGACCACGTCAGCGACACTCCCCTCTCTCAACGACGAACCCCTGATGATCGATGAGGTTTCACCGACCCTCACGCCGACGTACTCCTCGCGAAGTTGAGTCTATGCGGCCCGTGGACGTAACGCGAGGAGCATCGCCTCGATCGCCAGAACGGGGGCAACGTTCCCGGCGAGACGCTCGCGCGCGACTCCAATCGCGTCCATGATCGCCACGGTCTCCGCCATCGGCGCCCGGGTGGCGAGCGCGGCAACGCGGTCGCGGTGGCCCTCATTGATGAGGGCGACACCGGCCCCCGTCTGGACGATGGCGACGTCGCGATAGAAGGAGAGGAGATCGAGGAGGGCGCGATCGAGGACGTCGCGCTTGGCCCGCGTGGCTCGACGCTTCTGGTCCTCCTGGAGTTGACGCACCTGTGCCCGCAGCGCGGGGAGAAGCCGTTCGCCCGCCTCGACCCCGAGCGTCGCGTAGAGTTCGGCGACCTCGGCGGCATCCCTTTCGATCGTCGCCGATTTCGCCTCGTCGTCCGCCACCGATGCCAGATCTGCCGCCGCAAGGACGGCGTCGCCCACGCCCCTCACGTTCGACGCGAGCGCGAGCACCCGCTCCCTGCGGGCGCGGGCGTCGGGGTCGCGGGCGAGCCTACGCGCCACACCGATGTGACTTTGCGCCGCGAGCGCACACTCCCTAGCGAGGTCGGGATCGACTCCGTCGCGCTCGACGAGCAGTTGGGCGACGACCTCCACCGCCGGGATGCATAGGGTCACCATCCGGCATCGCGAACGAATGGTCGTCGCGACATCGTGGAGGCTCGGCGCGCACAGGACCCACGCGGTCCGAGGTGGCGGCTCCTCGATGGCCTTGAGGAGCACGTTGGACGTGCGTTCCGTCATCCGGTCGGCGTCCTCGATGACCATGACCCTCCACCGACCCTCCGACGGCGCGCTCTGCGCGCCACTGACGAGCGCACGCACCTCGTCCATCGAGATCGTCACCTTCTCCGTCGCGACGATGGTCACGTCGGGGTGAGCCCCCGCGATGGCCGTCCTGCACGCGTGGCACTCTCCGCACCCACCTGTTGGACACTGCAGTGCGGCGGCGAACGCACGCGCGGCGATAGAACGACCAGAGCCCGGAGGACCCGTAATGAGCCAGGCGTGGGTCATGGCGCGATCGCCCGCAACCGCCGCGATGAGGGGATCTAGCGCGTCTCCCTGGCCGACGACCGTGTCCCAGACGGTCACTCGGAGAGGTCCCACTGGGTCCAGTCACCGACGCGCTGGACGGGCTTGGGCGTGCGAATTCCCCGCTTCTGCTCGGGAAGGACGGCAAGGACGGCCGAGCGGATGTCGGCGTGGACCACTTCGATCGGCCGCGACGCGTCGATGACGACATACCGGCCGGGATCGTTCGCGGCGAGGTCGAGAAACGCCTGACGAATCTCCTTCGCGTGCGCCCATGTCTCGCGCTCCACCCGGTCGAGGTCTTCCGCGAGCCGAGTTGGATCGGGCTCCATGTCGAGGACGACGGTCAGGTCGGGAACGAGCCCGTCCGCCGCCCACGCCGAGATACGACCGATCTCGCCGCCGAGCCCGCGGGCGACCGCCTGGTAGGCGATAGACGAGTCGATGAAGCGGTCCTGAACCACAACGTCGCCCTGCTCGAGCGCGGGATACACCACTTCGTCGACGTGTTGGGCGCGGTCCGCCGCGTAGAGCAACGCCTCCGCTCGCGGCGAGACGTCGCTACCGTGCAAGATGACGTCCCGTAGTTGCGTCCCAAGCGCGGTGCCTCCCGGTTCGCGCGTGACCGTCACGAAGCGGTTCTCGCCCTCGGGCGCCGCAAGCCAGTCGGCAATCATCGTCGCCTGTGTCGTCTTGCCGACGCCGTCGCC